>NZ_BAABLN010000009.1:0-190202 GCF_039544365.1 Kocuria gwangalliensis
GACGAGAAAGCGTGGACCGGCATCAGGTACCCGCAGGCGATCTTCGACGAGGACACCGGCACGTGGATCTCCAAGGCGGAGGTGGCCGAGGTCCCCTTCACCGCGTTCACCTCAAGGAAGAAAACCGAACGGGTCCCCGGTCGACTGGTGGTGCGCCGAATCCCCGAGCTGAACCCCCAGGACACGGACCAGCCGACACTGTTCGACACCCACCGGTTCCACGCCTTCTTCACCACCACCGACCCGGAGGTGCTGGACACGGTGACCGCGGACCAGACCCACCGGGGCCACGCGGTCATCGAGCAGGTCAACGCCGATTTGAAGGACAGCGCCCTGGCCCACCTGCCCTCCGGCCGTTTCGGGGCCAACGGCGCCTGGCTGGTCTGCGCGGTGATGGCCTACAACCTCACCCGCACCGCCGGGATCCTCGCTGCCGGAGAGTTCGCCCGGGCCCGGACCGGGACCATCCGGGCCAGGCTCGTGAATCTGCCAGCCCGGATCGCCTCCAGCGCCCGCAGGATCCGCATCCGCCTGCCCCAGGCATGGCCCTGGCAACAGGGATTCGAGCGGCTCTTCACCGCCGTCCACCCGCCACCGCAACCGGCATAACCACCCGACCACCCGCCGGGCATCGGCACAACCGAAAGAACATCAGTGGAACACCACCGGTAGCGAGGCCGGCCACCACGTCACGCCAAAAAACGGCTCAGTGCCGATCCGGGATATCGGCCGCCGGCCCTAACCTGAGTCGGTGGATCGAGGCTTAGNCCTAGGCCCAGGTGGACGGAGCGTCGGGGATGCGCTGATCCAGCATTACTTCCTTGCCGCTGGCGGTCGGCTCGAACCGGTCGATGACTTCCAATTCGAGTTCCACATGATGCTCGCCACGGAGCGACATTTCTCTGAAGAACTCGGCAATGTCGGACTCGCTGGCGCCCGGCGAGGGCTGAACCTGCAGGACTGCTTTGCCAGGAACCTCTTGTCGGAGCTTGAACCGGCGAATCAACGGGAATTCGTCTCCGTCGAAACCGTAAGACGTGAGCGAGAACATTTTCCCATCCGCTCGGACCAACCCTTCCCGACCCCGCCGGGAGAGAATGTCTTTGAACACCACGGACCCGTTGGGCTCCCGACGGATGAATTCGGCCGAATCACCCGTGTCGTAACGCAACAGCGGCATTCCTCGGCCGTCCAAGCTCGTGGTCACCACACGGCCGCGTTCACCAACTCCCACCGGGGTGCCCTCCGGGTCCACCAGCTCCACGTACCCGTACAGCGGGTACGAGTGGTAGTTATGGTCCCGATCCATTCGTGCGAATGCGGTTTTCTCACTGAGCCCGTAGAACACTGAAATGACAGCCTGCGGGAAAACCCGCCCAAGTATTTCCTCCTGCGCAGCCGTGAACTGCTCCGAAACGGGGAACAGACCTCTGATCTCATGTCGCCATGATGTATCGAAATCGGATTCCTCGATCAATTGCGCCAGATACAGCAATGATGACGCGTAACCATGCAAGAACTGTATTTTTCGCTTCTCGATAAGGTCCCAGAACATGTGAATTGATTCCGGCTGCACGGCCTGGAGTCGAATCAATAATTCCCTGATACTGGGCATCAGAATAAAAGGACGGTTCCGGGACAGCGTTTGGCCCCTGAAGAAAGCACGCCACTGTCCGAGTTCGTAACCGGAATCCGACCAGGCATCCACCACGTACGCCCATTCCCTGGCCCCGCGATTGCGGTCCAGGAAGAACCGGACCGGCTCACCCGATGTCCCGGACGTCCCGGAAATTTCGACCTGGGACTCATCCACCACGAGCATGTCCCTGTTGTGATCGGTGACATCTCGCCTGGTCAAGATGGGAAGTGACCGCAGCCCCTCATGGGCACCCAGCTCTCCCCGAGCTACCCGTTCGAGAACACGGTAGGCGGGGCCCTCGGAGTAGTAGGGGGCCCGCCGCGCGGTGGTCAACGTTTCGCCGAGACGCTTGGTAGCTTCTTGCCTGGACCACCACGGCACGGTGCGCGCTTTCTGGATATCCCTGTATGTGCTTTCGTAAACTGGGCCGTAAAGAACCTTGGGCGGAAGTAATCTTGCCGGGGCAGCCAGAAGCTCCCTTTGTTCGACCGGAAGATGTCCCACATACTCACGGACAGATACCATCACTGCTCCCCCTTATGCGAGTTTAGCTTGAATCACACTACCTTGACCGCCTGGTCACAGGGGAATTGGAAGGGGATCCTGCCCAATTTGCAAACGCTACGGTTCACGCCCACATCGATGGTGCGTTGGGGATTCTCTGGTCCAGCAGCGTGAACTTCCCGTTCAATGTGGCCGGCAGCTCATCCACCAGTTCGAAGTCCAGCTCCACCTGATTCTGCGTTCGGCGGATCATCAGCTGACGGAATTGCTCCAGATCTTCCTCGGTCGCCTTCTGGGAAGGCTGGACGAGCAGCACTGCCTTACCGGGGACCTCTTGACGGATTTTGAACCGGTGCACGCACTCGAACTCATGCCCGTGCACATTGAACGGGGTGGTCGAGAAGGTCTCGCCGTCAGCTTTGACGAGTCCCTCGCGACCTCTGCGAGCCAGGATGTTCTTGAACAGCGGCGTGCCCACGTTGTCATGGCCTACGAGTTCGGCGGAATCGCCCGTGTCATAGCGAATCAGGGGCATACCGCGCCCGTCCAGCGTGGTGGTCACGATGCGCCCGCGCTCCCCCAGCTCCACAGGCTGACCATCCCGGTGCAGTAGCTCCACGTGCCCGTAGAGCGGGTACGGGTGATAGACGAAGTTTTCATCGAGCGTGGCGAAGGCCGATTTTTCGCTCAAACCGTAGAAAACGGCCTGCTTGGCGTTGGGGAACAAACGCTGCAGGAGATCCCTCTGTCCGGTGCTGTACTGCTCCGACACCGGCAACACACCGCGGATACGGTATCGCCATGACGTATCGAAATCAGCGTCCTCAAGGAGCCTGGCCAGGTATATCAGGGTGGAGGGATACCCGTGAAGGTATTCGATACCTCGCTTCTCGATCAGTTCCCAGTACTCCCGGACGGTGTCCGGGCCGAGGGTCTGGATCCGAACCACGATTTCGCCGGTGCTGTTCATCACGAAATACGGCCGGTCCTGCGGCAGGTCCAAGCCGCGGAAGAACACCCGCCATTGACCCAGCTGATACCCGGTGCTCGACCATGAATCCACCACGTAGGCCCACTCCCGCGCACCGCGATCACGGTCCAGCAGGAAGAAGATGGGATCACCCGAGGTACCGGAACTCGCTGAGAGCTCTACCGTCCTCTCGGGGGCCGCAAGCATGTCTCGGCAGTGCGCGGACAAATTCTCACGCGTGAGGATCGGCAACTGCGCCAGGGCCTCCCGCGGGCTCACGTCCCCCGTGGCCACCCTGTTCAGCACGTCGTAATGCTGGCCCTTGCCGTAATAAGGCGTCTTACGCGCAGTACGGAACGTCTCGGCCAGGCGCTCGTCCACGGTGTTTTTCGCCCACGACGGCGCTGTACGCGCCGTATGGATCTCGCGAGCCGTGCGCTCGTAGACCGGCCCGTAACGCATCTTGGCCGGCAGTAACCGCGCCGGCGCAGCCAGAAGTTCGCGCTTGTCAGGTGGCAAATGTGCGACAAACTCACGGACCGAAACCACGAAATCACTCCCCTTTGTTTCACCCTCAATTTCACGGCGCAGCCATGTCTCTCCCCCCGGAGCACAGGGTTGCGCACTCCCTCAGTCTTCCCTTAAGTGACCACAACGTCACGCCGACGCGGCGGAACGTTTCTCATTCGTGACTTATTACCCGATTGCTCTCCGGCCCATGTCCGTCCCGCGCGCCGCCATGACACAGAAGTCACCGCCTCCGGTGATACGCGGCGTGCACCTCCTGTCGGCGCGGCAATGCCAAATGCCCGGGGTGCCCCCGGTGGTGAGCGAGCACGTCCAGTCCGTCGCGCTCCACGTGCGTCATGAGTCGATCCACCAGCTCGTTCAGGCTCTGCTGCCCGACCGCCGTGCGGTCGATTTGATCCAACAGCCGCGCAATCGCCTCGGTCTGTGAGGGGTCCACGAGCTGCGACAGGGCGGACACGTCCACGTCCTCCCGGCCTCGCTGGATTGTCCCCAGACCTCGCCCTCGGGCCGGTTTTTCCCGCAACCCGCCCCGCTCACCACCGCGACCATCCGCGCGGGTGCCGCGAGCGCCGTCGTCCTTCGCCGCCGCCGGGACGTGCTCCCGCAACTCCCCGAAAATCTTGGTGGGCCGGGTCTGCTCCCCGGACGGGAAATCCGCGGACACCTGACGCGCCCGGGCGGTGGCGTCCGAGGCCCGGTAGGCGTCCATGGCGATGACCAGGTCCGCGACGTCCAGGAACGCCCCGGAACCGCCCGTGACAAGCACCGTGGACACGCCCCTGTCCCGATACAGGGCCCGAACCCGCTCGACGAAGGGCGTGATGGGCTCGTGCTCGTCGGGCACCAGGGCGCGCATGCGCTGATCGCGGACCATGAGGTTGGTGGCGCAGGTGTCCTCGTCCAGGAGCAACACCTTTGCTCCGGATTCCACGGCCTCCGTGGTTGAGGCCGCCTGCGACGTGGAACCCGAGGCATTCGTGGTACTGAATTGCTTCGTGTCCGCGCCCGTGGGGAGGTTGGTGATGAACGGGGAAACGTCCGTTCCCGTGACCGCGCGGCCGTCCTCCGCGCGCACGGCCATGGCATCGACCCGAGTGATCACCAGTTCGCGGCCGTCACCGGGCACGTGGTCGTACACCCCGCGCTCGAGTGCCTGCAACAGCGTGGACTTGCCGTGATAGCCCCCGCCCACGATCACGGTCACGCCCTCGGGGATGCCCAGGCCTGAGACCTCCGTACCATTGCTGAGTGTGAGCGTGACCCGCAGGTTGTCGGGTGACTCTAACGGTACGGCGTGATCGGTGAGCGGCTCATCCCGGTGCCCGGACGCGCGAGGGAGCACGGCGCCGTCGGCGACGAAGGCCACCAGAGCCCGCGTGGCGAGCTGCGCACGCACGTGCTCGGCGTCGCGATAGCTGCGCACGTGGAGATCGAACGCCGCGGCGTCCAGGTTGTGGAAAATCAGGGAACGGTCGACGACGCTCGGCAGCACCTCGGTCAGCAACCGTTGCGCGGCGCGGGCCTTGATGCGGCGGCCCGCGGCGGGAAAGGCGATTTCGCAGCGAACCTCGATGGCGGCGTGGTCGATGAGCACCGACGAGCGCTGCAGAATCTCCTGACCCACGCGCACCATGAAGATCCCCCCGGAACCCTTGCCCCCGTCCGGACTGAGATTCCGTGCGGCTCGGCCGAAGGCGCGCGTGAGGAAATCACCGGCGGCAATCCGTCCGGCCGCGGAATCCACAAGATGCTCCGGGATGCCCGCGACCCGCCTCGGCACTCGGATCCGCACCATGGACGGTGGTGCGTACGGATCCGATTGCACGCGATCAACGATCAGTTCGAAGTCGCCCACGCGCCAGTCACCCTTGAGCTGTTTGTAGGCGCCGTAGCTGTTGCCCTCCAGGCGCGTGAGGACGTGTGCGAGGTCTGTGCGTGGGGTGCCCATGCTTCCATAGGACCACACGCGGCAACCTCAGGCCGAACGCTTGTGCAGCCGGCTCAGGATGATCGCGACCACCACACTGGCCACGTACGTGACGCCCACGGCGATCCACCCCGCGGTGAAGCTCCCGGTCAGGTCCACCAGTTGCCCCACGATCAGCGGTCCCGCGCCGAACCCCAGGTACATGCCGGTGGCCACCAGACCCGACGCCGCTCCCACCTTGGCTGCCGGGGCTGCCGCCACCGTGCCGGAATTGATGATCACGTTGGCGGCCAGGGGAAGGGCGGCGTGGAACAGGATGCCCACCCACATCAGCCACCCCTGGTGGAACATCTCGGCGGCGATCAGGAACAGTAACCCGACCACGCCACCCAGGCTCATGATTTGAATGAGTACGGACGGCCGCGCCATTCGGCCGGCCACGCGCCCCCAGCCCACACGGCTCAGGATGCCGAACACGCCGATCACCCCGATGATCATTCCCGCCACGGTCAAGGGGAAATCCAGCGCGCGCACCGCGAACAGCGACGAGTACACGGTGACCCCCTGGGTTCCCACGGCATTGAGGAAAGCAACCAGGGAGAACAGCCAGACCGCCGTCGGCAATTTTCCGCGATCGGGCGCCGCGGACTGGGCGGGAGAGGTCGGGCGGGAGGCGACGTCGCGCTCAACCTTGGTGATGATCAGCCACGCGATCACCAACGCGAGAACGCATGCCGCCGCGCCGATCAGTGCGGAGGTCTGCCAGCCCAGAGCCACACCCAGGAACGGGAACGTGAGCCCCGAGATCAGCAGGCCCATTTGCACCCCGGACTGTTTCCAACCCATCCACCGGGCACGCTGGGTGAAACTGGTGCGCTGGGCAATCAGACGGTTGGTGGCGGGATTCGAGAAGGACTGCGCGACGCCAGCGATCAGAGCAGCGGCCAGCAACACCACAAAGGACTGCCACATTGCGCTCACCAGGAACGCGACCACAATGCCCGAGAAGATCAACGCGATCTGGAAGCGCGGGGTAAGCCTGTCCGCGAGCACCCCGAGGAACGTGGCCGTGAGCCCGGCGGAAAGATACACGGTGGCCAGGATTAACCCGTATTGGCCCTCGGTGATGCCGTACTCGTCCACGATCAGCGCGCTCAGGGACCCCAGCGCGTAATTGAACATCGGCCCGATGGCCATGGCCCCCATCAGCACCACCAGCAGCGCTCCGGGTGCTCCGCTCGACGCATTAGATGTGGGACGTGTCACCCACAGCACATTAGCGGGCCTAACTGAATCGCGACAGGGGCGGTCCGGAGAGCGAGACGCTGCGGGCATCCTCACGTAGGCTCGTAGAACGGACTACGGAGGCGATCGATATGAGTGAAGACCTTGACCCGGACCTTGCCCGCGCCTTGAGCGAGCCCGCCCGGTTCGTGCGTGCGGACCCTGCATTGTTGGAGGTTGTGCACGATGCCGGAGCGCCGGCTCAACGACAATTGCTCACGCAAAGTTCCGAGGCCTCTTCGATCGAAGACCGCTACGCATCGGCGGCCATGCTTGCCGCGCTGTTCAACGACCGCGGACCCCTGGATCAGGCGGCCCGCAGCTACGGTTCCACCCCGCCGCGCGAACTCGTAGCGCTGTCCGAGGTGGAAGCCCTGCGCCCCGCGCTCAAGAAGTCACTGTCCAGCCCCGTACTGACCGGTTTGCTGGAATGGGCCACCAAGCCCAACCCCGCCGATCCCCCGCTCGAACTCGCCATGGCCGCCCGGGATCTGGAACTCCAGGACGCCTCCGTGCTGCGTTCCGTGGCCAGCCGCGCCGAGCAGGTTGCACAGCAGACCACCAAGCGCACTCAACGCGGCCCGCTCGAACGGGTTGCGGAGGTGCTGCGGCAGGCTGCGGATCGTGTGAGCGAAACGGATGGCGCGACGTCTGCGGTTGCGGAACCCGCATCGAAGCCCTCCCCGCATGACCCGGTGAATTCCTCGGGCAGTTCGGAACCGTCCGTGACCACCAGCGGCATTCCCGAGTCGGAGCTGGTCGGCGAGGACGAGCCGGATCCGTTCGCGAATGACGGCTCGCACAAGAACCCGCGCGGCCATGAGTATCCCGGTACCGGCGTACCCGTGCGCGATTCGCTCAATGGTCCGCGCACGGACGCCCAGGATCAGCCCAAGCGGGACAGGATCTTCGACGCCGACCGCTTCTGGCCGATGGGTCCCCGCAAGACCGACGACGCCGCCGGTGCGCCTCCCGCACACCAACCTCCTGCCGAGCCGGTTCCGCCGCGCGAACCCTCCACGTCCGAGCTGTATTACGGCGTGGGCAGTGACCGTTACGCGGACCGGGACCCCAACAGCCAGGAAACCCGCGACAGCGACAAGCATGTGCTGCGCAACTGGGGCATTGTGTTCCTGGTGATCATCGCGATCATTTTCGTGCTGACTCTCGTGCTGTAGGGCCCCCCGAGCCCCATGAACATCTGAGTCCGTAAAACTGCACTTCAGTAGCGCGAAGCGGCGGTTTCACGGACCCAGATGTTTCGGCCGAGAACTGAGAGTCAGGACTACCTGTTGGTCCGGAGCTCCGTGACCACCCGATCCATGGACGGGCTGTGGTTGCCGAAGCGGTGCATGGTGATGGACACGGCCTGCTCTGAGAGCATGTACATCAACTCGATGCGCCCGGTGCCCACCACGTCGTCGGTGATCAGGGCAATGTCCGGGTGCTCGGCACGGACCTCGTAGAGCGGCTTGAGGTCATCGTCGCTGCCGTCCCACGGTTGAATCACACGCACGCGGGCGCCGTGGTCCACGTTTAGAGCGGCGTCGTGGAGGGCCTCCCGGTCGGAGAGCTCCGCGAACGCACCCAGCGAACCCGCACCCAGCGCGTGCGCGAAGTCCACGTCCGACGCCGGGGAGAGCACGGTGGTGAACAGCCGGCCCACCCGCTCCGGCAGTTCCTCCGCCGGGCTGAGGATGACCTCGGACCCGGAACGGGAGGCAGCCAGTCCCACGCGCAGCACATCGGTCAGCGATGCCCTCTCCGCCGCGCGCACAATCACGGTGCGGGGGCGGTAACGGAACAGGTTGGCCTCACTGATCAGCGCCGTGGGGTCCTTGACCTGGCCGAACTCGCGCTGCCACTCGGACTGGTCGGAGAGGGCGGCCCGGCGCAGCCACACCTGATCCTCCTGGTCCACCAGCGGCAGGACGGCGTCCAGCCCACGGTGCACGCGGGGCTCGAGAACCCAGGCGCCGGCGGCTCCGCGGTCCGAACTCGAGGAGGTGAAGCCTTCGCGGCACCAGCGACCCAGCGACGCCAGGTAGTTGGGGCCACCGGCCTTGGCGCCCAGGCCCACGGAGGAACGCTTCCAGCCGCCGAAGGGCTGACGCTGCACGATCGCCCCGGTGATGCCGCGGTTCACATACAGGTTGCCCGCCTGAACCCGGTCCACCCAGTGCAGGATCTCGTCCGCGTCCAGGGAATGAATGCCGGCGGTCAGGCCGTAGTCCACGGCGTTCTGCAGTTCCAGGGCGTGGTCCAGGTCGTCCGCGCGCATCAGGCCCAGCACCGGGCCGAAGCACTCGGTCAAGTGGAAGAACGAGCCGGGTTTCACACCCGCGCGGATACCGGGGCGCCACAGCTTGCCGGAATCGTCCAGCTGCTCGGGCTCGATCAGCCATTCCTCGCCGGGCTCGAGCTCGGTGAGTGCCTTGAGCAGCTTGCCCTGGGGCTTCTCCACGGTGGGGCCCACGGAAGCCTGAAGGTCATCGGGCCACGCGACCACCATGGAGGACGCGGCGTCGATGAGCTGGCGGCGGAACCGATCGGAGGTCGCCACGGAACCGACCAGGATACCCAGCGACGCCGCCGAACATTTCTGGCCCGCATGACCGAACGCGCTGGACACCAGGTCCCACACGGCCTGGTCGCGGTCCGAGCTGGGGGTGATCACCAGGGAGTTCTTACCCGAGGTCTCCGCGGTGAGCGGGCGCTCGGGGAACCAGTTGGCGAAGAGCTGAGCGGTCTCGTACGCACCGGTCAGCACCACGCGCTCCACGTCCGGATGGGAGATGAGTGCCTTACCGGCGTCACCTTCCACGGCGTCCACCAGTTGCAGGACGTCGCGGGGCACACCGGCCTCCCACAGGGCCTCGCACATGGCCGCAGAGCAGCGGCGGGTCTCCGGGGACGGCTTGTGGATCACGGCAGAACCGGTGGCCAGCGGCGCCACGGTGGTGCCGGTGGGAATCGCGATCGGGAAGTTCCACGGCGGGGTCACCACGGTCACGTGATGCGGGATGAACTGACCGCCGTCCACGAATTCCAGCTCCAGGGCGCGGCGCGCGTAGTAGCGGCAGAAATCCACAGCCTCCGAAATTTCCGGGTCGCCCTGTTCGAGCACCTTGCCGGTCTCGGCACCGGCAACGGCCAGGAGGTGACCGCGGCGAGCCGCCAGGATGTCCCCGGCGCGGTTGAGGATCTCGGCGCGTTCACGGGCGGGGGTGGCCGCCCAGGTCTTGCCGGCGGCCTTGGCCCGCGCGACGACGTCGTTCACGGCCTCGACAGCCTCGCTCGAGTCGTCCCCGACGTCCGTGAGTACCTCTGGAACGGGCAGGTTCTCGAACCATTCCTTGTCCGCAATGCGAGCGGCGATCTTCTCGGCCCACGCCTGATTGGCGCGGGTGGAGATGTCCGTGTCCGGCTCGTTCACGAACGGCTCGTCCAGGGGTTGGGTGGGCTCTTCTCCCACGGTCTCCCGCGAGCGGTCCTGCGTGCGGGACGGTGAGATGACCTCCGGCTCGGCTTCCAGATCCTGGAGGGCGGCGCGGAACCGGCTCTCTTCACGCTTGAAGATGCGGTTGTCCGGTGCAAGATCGAAGATCCCGGACATGAAGTTCTCGCTCGCGGAGTTCTCCTCGAGGCGGCGCACCAGGTAGGACACGGCCACGTCGAACTCGGTGGGACGTACCGCCGGAACGTAAAGCAACAGCTGACCCACGTCCGTGGAGACGGCCTCGCTTTGTTCCGTGGCCATGCCCTGGAGCATTTCGAATTCGATGCGCCCGGTCACCCCGCGCTGCTCGGCGAGCAGGTGGGCGAAAGCGATGTCGAACAAGTTGTGTCCGGCCACACCCAAGGCCAGCCCGCTCATGCGCGCCGGGGTGAACAACCAACTCAGCACGCGCTTGTAATTGGTGTCCGTGGCCTGTTTGGAGGCCATGGTGGCGCTGGGCCAGCCGTGCATCTCGGCGTCCACGCGTTCCAGTGCCAGGTTGGCGCCCTTGACCAGGCGGACCTTGATCTGCGCGCCGCCGTCAGCTACGCGCTTGGCGGACCACTCGGAGAGCCGCTCCACGGCACCCAGTGCGTCCGGGAGATAGGCCTGCACCACGATGCCGGCTTCCAGGTTCTTCAGCTGCGGCTTGTCGAGCAGACGCCGGAAGACCTCCATGGTCAGTTCCAGGTCCGAGTAGATCTCCATGTCCAGGTTGATGAACATGGCGCCGGCTTCCTTGGACGCGGCGGCCTCGTACAGCGGCAGCAACCGCTCGACCACGCGATCCGCGGTGCGGTCGAAGCCCCAGTGGGACAGCTGCGGCACCACGGAGGAGACCTTGAGGGAGACGTAGTCCACATCCGGGCGGTGCAGCAGGTCCTTGGCGTCCTGCAGGTGCTTCTCGGCTTCCTGTTCGCCGAGCACCTCTTCGCCCAGGAGGTTGATGTTCAGGCGGTGGCCCTGTTCTTTCATGGTCTTCACGGACTTGCCGAAGGGGCCCGGGCGGGCATCCACCACCATGTGTCCCACCATTTGGCGGAGGCGGGTACGCGCGGCCGGAACCACAATGGATGGGAGCTTGTCCGAGAGCGCGGTACCGGCCTTGATCTGGGCGCGGTCCACCGCGGACATGGACTCCGGGGTCAGCTTGGCGATGTCCTGCAGTGCCTTGGCCGCGGCCTTGGTGTCTTCCGTGCGGACCACACGGTCCACGAAGCCCACGGTGAACTCCAGCCCGTGCGGATCTTGTAACACGGTGGCCAGACGATCTTCGGCGGGGTTCTTCTGAGAACTACGTTTCTTGTTGTCCTTGGCCCGGCCTAGCCACTGGCGTACCAGGTCCACGGATGCATCCGCGAGTTCGCGGGGATCGGTCACAGCGGTGATGTTGCTGGTCATCGCAGCACCTCCAGAATCTCGGCCCGGCTGAGATACCGAGGCATTCCCTCGGCCACCAGCCGAGGTGATCCGGGCCCTGCATGGCTGGTCCATCAACGCTAACGTGTTCAGCGCCCTGATGAGTAGTTGGGAGCACGGGATGACGGCGCCGCTCACACCGCCCAACCGGCCCACCGCAGCAGTGCCGCGGTCAGGGCGCCAAGAATCACCACCGCAAGGAATGGGGCCCGCAGCCACAGGGCCACACCGGCCACGACGAGCGCACCCACGCGGGCGTCCAGAACCAGCTCCGTGCCGGACGCAAACGTGTTCATGACCACGAGTGCGGCGAGGAGGCCCGCGGTGACCAGCCCGGCCAGTCGAGGCACGAGCGGGTGGTCCAGAACGGCGTCGGGAACCAAGTACCCCACGAGCTTGGTGACGTAGGCGATGGCGGCGGCCGTGAGCACCCAGAACCACATGCTCATAAGCGCACCCTCTTGCGTGCGGATCGCGCACCCATCAGACCCCAGGTCAACGCCACCACCGCGGCGACCAGCACCGGAATGCCCGATGGGACCAGCGGAATGCTGATGGCGGTGACCACCCCGCACACCACGGCGACGGCCAGTGGTTCGCGTTCGCGTAACCGCGGCCAGAGCAGCCCCAGGAAAGCGGCCACGGCGGCGCCGTCGAGACCCCACTGACCGGGGTCTCCCACCGCGTCACCCAGGAGAGCGCCGACCGCCGTGAACAAATTCCACAGCAGGAACACACTCACCCCGGCCACCCAGAAACCGCGTTTGCGCTCCAAAGAAGTGGACTGCGCGGAGGCTGCGGCATTGGATTCGTCGATGGTGACCTGGGCGGCCACCACCTTGCGCCACGACCGTGGCCGCAGCAACGCATTCATGGTCATGCCGTACACGGTGTTGCGCACACCCAACAGCGACGCCGCTCCCAGGGCCGCCGCGCCCGTTCCGCCCCCGGAAAGCACCCCGATGAACGCGAACTGGGACCCACCCGTGAACATCAACGCGGACAGCGCCTGCGTTTGCCAGAACGTGAGCCCCGCGGCGATCGAGAGCGCACCGAACGAGATGCCGTACAGCCCCGTGGCGATGCCCAGGGACAGTCCCACGCGCACGGCGGGCGAGGATCGCCAGGGGATGACCGACTCGGAGTCCGCCGTGACCGAAGAGAAACCACTCACGATTGCGCGGCACCCCTGCCCTGCACGACCTTCAGGGTGTCCAGCACACGGATCAGGTTCAAATGCGACTCGGACTGCGGGAAGTTGCCCGTGGCCCGCTGCTCGGACGTGGAATAGGTGGTGGACAGCAGGCCCAGCTCGTTGGCCGTACCGAGCACGGTGTCCAACAGTTTCACGGCCTCTTCCACGCGCTCGCACCGCGCCAACTGATCCGCCAGCTGCAACGTTGCGGACACCGACGGCGCCGCCTGGCCGGCAAAACCGTCCTGACCGATCGAGGACGCGAATGCCTCGACATCATCCAGGTCCGTGAGCTGCGGGAGGTTGCGGTAGCGGTGCAGCAGCCCGGAACGGTCGGTGAGTTCCCTCTGGATCCGGGCGGCGGTGCCCAGCATGCGCTCATCGTCATACGCGACGAAACCGACCTTGGGCAGTTGCAACAGCGCGGCGTCCACGGCGGTGGAACCGTAGTACTGCACGAAGGAACCGACCTCGGGGTCGTAACCGTTGGTCCAGATCTCATGGGCCAACTGGTCACGGTGTTCCTCCCAGGTCTCCACGTCCCCGGGCAGCCCGTGGATGCGCACGGCGTCCACACCGGCCTGCAGCGCGGCCCACATCATCACGCGGGTATAGGTGTAGTACTGGGGCTCACCGCGCATCTCCCACACGCCCTGGTCCTTGTCCTCGTAGTTGGCCACCACGGCGCGCAGCAGACCCTGCTGCAACGGCCAGGACAGGTGATCCTCCTGGACGCCGCGGCGTCGGAGGCCTTCGAAGACCACCAGCACGTGACCGGCCACGTCCGCCTGGTACTGCGAACCGGCGGTGTTGCCCTCGCGCACGGGTCGGGCGCGCTCGTAACCGGGCAGGTCCACGAGCCGCTCGCGGCCCACCACGGAACCGTCCAGGCCGTAGACGTTGGAAGGGTGGTCCACGTCCCCGGCGACCGCGCGCAGCAACCAATTGCGCAGCTGGGCGGCCTCACGGTCGTGGCCGTGGTCGAGCATGATTTCAAGAGCGAATGCGGCGTCGCGAGGCCACGACAAACGGTGGTCCCACGTGCGGTTTCCGCCCAGCACCTCGGGCAGGGAGGTGGTGGGCGAGGCGATCAAACCACCGGTGGCCTGGTGCATCAACCCGCGCACCACCAGCAGGCTGCGGCGAATGATGTCCTCACGGGCGTCCTGGGTGACGGGCAGTTCCACGGCGTGTTCGGCGGGCGTGGGCGCACGCCTGGTCTCTTCCCGTTCTGCGAGCCTGGCCTCGGTGGCGGCGGGATCGTAGAGTCCGGACCATTCCTGCCACAAATTGACCGTGGCGGTGAGCGTCTCGTTGACATTCACGGCTTCCGGTGGCGTGCTGTGGGACGGGAACCAGGTGAGCGAGAAGTCCTTGGTCTGACCCGCAGCCACGGTGAACGTGCCGGCGTGCCGGCGCTTGGAACGGTCCTCGTCCGCTTCGGGCAGGGGATCCCCGCGGAAGACGACGGCGTCCGGGCCGGCCATACCCACCAGCACACCGTCCGTGCGCTCCCCGGACTCATCGTTTTCCGCCACGTCGAAACGGCTCAGCCACGGCACCGATGCGCCAAAGTTGAAGCGCAGACGCACGTCCTGGAAGAGCTCCACCTCGCCGGTGAGACCTTCGACCCGTCGGATCAGCGCGGTGCGGGAGGTCAGCGGCATGAAGTCCGTGACGCGGACGGTTCCGGTCCCGGTGGTCCACACGGTGTGCAGCACAAAGGTGTTCTCCGCGTAGAAACGCTCAACGGCCGTACCTGCCCCGCGGTCAAGGACCACCTCACTGTCCTCGTCCACCGCGCAGACCGGCGCCAGCAACCACCGCCCGTGATCCGGCCCACCCAGCAGTGAGGCGAACATCGCCGGGGAATCAAAGCGGGGAGCGCACCACCAATCGATGGAACCCGTGCGGGACACCAGCGGGCCGCTGCGCATGTTGGACAGCAGCGCGTAATCCTCGATCCATGAAGCCATGGGTCCAGAATTTCATACTCGCCGGGTGGATCCGGCATGCCCGTCCAGCAGCACCGGGGGAAGACATCGCCGGCCGTCTTGATGTATACCCCCGGAGGGTATACATTGACATCATGAGCATCGAGCAACCAGTCCACCCCGACCCTCTCGTGACCCGCGGGTACACCCAGGACAAAGCCGCGTACGGCCGCCGCCTCAAGCGTATCGAGGGTCAGGTGCGCGGTATCCAACGCATGATCGATGAGGACACCTACTGCATTGATGTGCTCACCCAAATTTCCGCCATCCAGTCGGCCCTGAAATCAGTGAGTCTGGGGCTGATGGAGGAACACCTGGGGCATTGCGTGCGCCACGCGGTGGAGCACGCCCATGACACCGGTGACACCACCGAACTGGATACCAAGCTCGCGGAGGCTAACGCCGCCATCGCCCGCCTGGTCAAAAGCTGACCCGCCCCCAAGGACCAAGGAGTATCCCCATGAACACCACCATCACCGTCTCCGGCATGACCTGCGGCCACTGCGTTTCCTCCGTCAAGGAAGAGCTCGCGGAGGTCCCCGGCGTGGAGTCCGTCTCCGTGGACCTCAACACCGGTGGGGTTTCCCCCGTGATCATTGAAAGCACCCGCGAGCTGACCTCAGAGGAGATCGCCGCGGCCGTCGAAGAAGCTGGTTACACAGTTGTCTGATCAATCCACTCAGTCACCCGTCACAGACACCCAGGTTCGCGGGCCGCTGCGTGAACTGGACCTCCAGATCAGCGGGATGACCTGCGCCTCGTGCGTGGGTCGCATTGAGCGCAAGCTGCGCAAGATCGACGGCGTGGATCCCGCGGTCAACCTGGCCCTCGAGTCCGCGTCCGTGAAGGTCCCGGGCAGCGTCTCGGACCACCAGATCGTCGAGACAATCGAGAAAGCCGGTTACGGCGCGAAAATCACGGGCGGGTCCCGTTCCTCGGGTCGCGACGAGTCTGGCGCGACGGCCGACGACGCCGCTGCCTCGAGTTCTAACCGCAGCGACCGCACTGCACCGGCGGATCCGGCACCCGCGGAACGGGAACTGGAACGCACCACCGACTCCACGGACCCCGCCGCCGATTTGTCCCCCGCGGACGAGCGCCGCCGGGACCTGGGGATCCGACTGATCGTGGCCGCGTTCCTCTCCGTGCCCGTATTCGTCATGTCGATGATCCCGGGCGCGCAGTTCCCGCATTGGGGCTGGGTTGCCGCGGCGCTGACCCTGCCGGTCGTGACGTGGAGTGCGTGGCCGTTCCACAGGGCCACCGCCATCAACGCACGGCATTTCTCCTCCACCATGGACACGTTGGTGTCCATGGGCGTGGCCGCCGCCTACCTGTTCTCGCTGTGGCACCTGATCGCGGACCCGGGGGTGACCGCGCACGCGCACCCCGGCCAGGCCATGGACATGTCCAGCCACCAGCTGTACTTCGAATCCGCGGCCATCATCACCACGTTCTTGCTGCTCGGACGCTGGCTCGAGGCCCGCGCAAAGGCTCGCTCCGGTGAAGCGCTGAAGGCGCTGCTGAATCTCGGGGCGCAACAGGCCACCGTGCTCACCGGGGACGGAACCGAGCGTTCCGTCCCCGTGGAACAGCTCACGGTGGGTGATCGATTCGTGGTGCGTCCGGGCGAGAAGATTGCCACGGACTCCGTGGTCGTGACCGGCGAATCCGCCGTGGACGCATCCATGCTGACCGGCGAATCACTGCCCGTGGAGGTCGGCCCGGGTGATGAGCTGACCGGCGCCACCGTGAACACCACCGGGCGACTGGTTGCCGAAGCCACCCGTGTTGGGTCGGACACCGTACTGGCCTCGATGGGTCGCACCGTGGCTCGCGCTCAGGCGACCAAGGCCCCCGTGGCGCGATTGGCAGATCGCATCTCGGCCGTGTTCGTGCCCGTGGTCATTGGTATCGCACTGTTGACCCTGGTGATCTGGTTGCTTGCGACCGGCAACGTGGATCAGGCCTTCGTGGCTGCGGTCTCCGTTCTGGTCATTGCGTGCCCGTGCGCGTTGGGTCTGGCGACCCCCACCGCCCTGCTGACAGGTACGGGGCGCGGTGCTCAAATGGGCATTCTCATCACCTCCGCGGAGGTCCTCGAAGACTCCCGCAACGTGGACACCATCCTGCTGGACAAGACCGGCACCGTGACCCGCGGTGAGCTGGCCGTGACGGCCGTGAACTCGGTGTCCCAGTGGTCAAAGGACCAGGTGCTGGACTTCGCCGCCGCGGTGGAGGATTACTCCGAGCACCCGATCGCCCGAGCCATTGCGGATGCCTCCTCGCAGCGCTTCCAGGTGGCCCGTTTCGAGTCCGCTCCCGGCGGTGGCGTAAAGGCATATGTCGCGGACGGCATGCAGTCCCGCTCCGTGGTGGTGGGTCGTGAGCAGTGGCTGGCGAAGAACGGTATTCGCTTGTCGGATACCGATCGTGAGGCCCTCGAGCACGCCCGCGCGGACGGTTTCACCACCATTCTCGTGGCCGTGGATGGCAACTTGGCGGGCCTGATCGACCTGCAGGACACCGTTAAGGAGGAGTCCGCCCGGGCGATTGCGCAGCTCAAAAAACTGGGCCTGCGCCCCGTGCTGTTGACCGGTGACCACTCCGCCGTGGCACGTTCCGTGGCCGAGCAGGTGGGTATTGCCCCCGGGGACGTGATTTCCGATGTCACCCCGGACGGCAAGGTCCAGGCCGTGACCGACCTGCAGCGGCAGGCTCGCGTGGTGGCCATGGTGGGCGACGGCGTCAACGACGCCCCCGCACTCACCCAAGCCGATCTGGGCATCGCCATGGGCTCCGGAACGGACGCCGCCATGCAGGCCTCGGACATCACCGTGGTCCGTAGCGAACTGACAGCCATTCCCACGGCGATCAAGCTGTCCCGGAAGACCCTGGGGATCATCAAGTCCAACCTGTTCTGGGCTTTCGCCTACAACGTGGTGGCCATCCCGGTGGCCGCGCTGGGCTTCCTGAATCCCATGATCGCCGGTGCTGCCATGGCTTTCAGCTCCGTGTTCGTGGTGCTGAACTCCCTGCGGTTGAAGCGGTTCGGGCGGTAAATCCGCTTATCGCTCGAACACGCAAGAACGCCCTGGACTGTGATTCACGGTCCGGGGCGTTCTTTGTTGCTGAAACGCTGATCAGCGAGCGCTCGAGCCCGGTTCCTCACCCTGGGTGTCGGGGCGGACGCGCTGCCCGTACTGGGGTTCTCCGTTGTCCTGGGCGCCGGCAGCACCGGACGGCGTCGTCCCTGAACCCCCGCCGCGGGCCTGTTCCGCTTGGCGGCGGGCCTTGTTCTCGGCAAACAGCTTGGCCGAGGAACGGTTCACGCCGGTGCCCTGACCGAGTTCGGGTTCGTTGGGCTTTTCCAGGAGCATGAGAGTGGAACACACGATCACGGATGCGATGAAGGCAATGCCCGCGGCGATCAGCCCCAGCCCCACACGGGCGGCGTTATCGGTGCCGCCGGCGGCTGCCACCGAGACCACCACGAAGGCGACGACTGCCAGCACGGCTGAGATGACAAGGGGACCCTTGATATCAGTCTTGCGACGGCCGTTGTGCTCGGTGCGCTGGGCCACGTGAATCCTCCTACGAAAACAAGCGAAATATGGTTGAAATCAACTGGTCAGTCTACGCTCTTCGGCTGGCCGTTATCCGGGGAGCCCGCGCGGTCCGCTGCGAGCGCATCGTGACGCAAGCTCAGGGCGGCAATGAACTGGGTGACGCCAATGATGACGGCCGCGCCACCCACCACACCCAGCTCCGCTTTGGCACCCAGAGCCTCAACGAGCATCATGCCCATACCCGCTCCCACGGTCACCAGACCGCTGAGGGTCCAGTCCCTACCGAGCGGGAAGCTCTGGCGGAAACGCAGTCCCAGGGCGAGTTCCAGGATGCCGCAGAGCCCGAGCACCATGGCGGCCAGCAAGACGAACAGCCAGTTCTGCTGCGCCATGATCGCCATGAGCGCACCGCCCAGGATGTAGAGGATTCCCGCAAGCTGAGGGATATTGGCCAACGACCCGAGGTCGACGTCCTCGCGGGCCTTCATGCGAAAGTGCAGGAAAAGCCACGCGGCACCCGTGCCCACCAGGAACAGGCCCAGGGCCCACGGTGCCGCGTTCTGAGTGGGTTCTTGCCAGAAGATCGTGACCGCGCCGAACACCAGCGCGACCAGGGACCGAACCAGCGTGGGCACCCACAGATCGTGTCGCACATCCGTTCCGCTGCGGTGGCCGCCGGATGCTCCGCCACGGGGGGACGGGATCTGCTGAGACACGCGAAATGCTCCTCGTTGGCGGGGTGGGACCGGGCCAGTCTAGTGGAGACAACTGCGGGCCGTCCGGGAACAGAACTTGGTGTTCGCTGACGTCCGTGCCGGGCCCCGCGTGACTATGAGCCCGGCTTGAGTACGTCCCACAGCACTTGCATTCCTCGCTCAAGGTGCGCGTCCGACGCCGTCAGCCCCAGCACCAGCCCGTCGCGCGGTTCTCTACCGGGCGCGGTGCGTCCGTCTTCTGCCGTGTCCGGCGCATGCGTCATCGCGTGCGTTCTCGCCCGGCTCGCCGACGCCGCCCAGTACTCTCCCAGTCCACTGACCAGTACCCCGCGCCGGGCCGCAGCCGTGACCGCCGCTGCTTCGTCCGGCACTTCGATCACGGCATGCGAACCACCAGCCATGGGCAGCACGGCCACACCGGGAAGGTGTGCGAGCGCGCGGCCGATGAGGGAGCGGCGTCGGCGGTAGGCGCGGCGCATCCGGGCCGTGTGGCGTTGCAAGTGACCCAGGTCCATGAACCGCCCGATCGCCCGCTGCGCCACGGCCGAAACCGGTGACCCCAGCTCCGCGCGCAGGGTGCGCAGCCTGGGAAGCAACTCATCGGGTGCCACCAGGTGCCCCACGCCCACGCCGTTGCCCAGCACTTTGGTGAAGCTGCCGAGGGTGACCACGGTGTCGCGGTCGGTGTCGAGGGCGGCCAGCGCGGGCAGTGGTTGACCGGTGTAGCGCAGTTCGGAGTCGTAGTCGTCCTCGATTACCACGGCGCTGTGCCGGCGAGCCCAGCGCAGCAGTTCCAGCCTGCGGCTCACGGGCATGGTGCCGCCCAGCGGGTATTGATGTCCGGGTGTCACCACCACGACATCCGGAGTTTCGGCCACCTCCCACGTGCCGGTTCCCGCCCACTCGCCGGTGGGCAGGCTGGCCGGATCGAGACCGAACCCGTCCACGGGAATCGGAATTGCCACGTGCCCGGTGGCCTCCACAACCCTTCGCAAGGCGGAGTACCCGGGGTCCTCCACCGCCACGCGTAATCTGCGGCCGCGCAGTGCACCCAGGACTCGCAGGACCAGCTGGAGCCCGTCCCGGGCACCCGCGGTGATGACTATGTCGTCCGGTTCTCTCACCACCCCTCGGTTCAATCGCAAATATTCAGCCAGGTGCTGACGTAACGGCACCGCCCCTTCACCGGCACTCGCGGCATCTCGCCAGGCACCCCGCCAAGCCGGAGTATCCAGTTCCGCGATGATTGCTTTGCCGGGGCGCAGGTCGATCTGTCCCGTCTTCGCAACGCTACGTCGCGTGCGGGAGGAGCGGGGCGGCGTCGTCGACATGGGGAGTTCGCTCGCCGCGGGGACCACGCGAACGTCCGGGGCAATGCGGGTGGCCCCGCGGTCCGCGGTGAGGTATCCCTCGCCCGCGAGCACGTCCCACGCCGTGACCACCGTGCCGCGCGAGACCCCCAGTCGCTCGGCCAAGACCCGGGATGAGGGCAACGGATCTCCCGCACACAAGACACCCCGGGCGACCAGGTCACGGACCTGACCCACCAGTTGCTCGCCGAGCGAGATGCCCGAGGTCCTGTCGACGGACAATGGCACATCCACTACGCGTGCGTGCCGCATGGGTTCCTCCAAAGTGGACTATTCGAATTACTTAATTATGGATCTGTTATCGAACCACTTTGACGCGCAGCATGGTACGTATGACGCAAACCGTGCAATCTCCCGCTGACAACAAGACTCCCGTGACCGGATCCAAGCTGGTCAAGAGCGGGCTGGCCGACATGCTCAAGGGCGGTGTGATCATGGACGTGGTCACCGCCGAGCAGGCCAAGATCGCCGAAGACTCGGGAGCCGTGGCCGTCATGGCCCTCGAACGCGTGCCGGCGGATATCCGCGCTCAGGGTGGCGTGGCCCGCATGAGTGACCCGGACTTGATCGAGCAGATCATCGACACCGTGTCCATTCCGGTGATGGCCAAGGCGCGCATCGGCCACTTCGTGGAGGCGCAGATCCTGGAGCACCTGAAGGTCGACTACATCGACGAGTCCGAGGTGCTCTCCCCCGCTGACTTCGCCAACCACATCGACAAGCACCGCTTCACCGTGCCGTTCGTGTGCGGGGCCACCAACCTGGGTGAGGCCCTGCGCCGGATCACCGAGGGCGCGGCCATGATCCGTTCCAAGGGTGAAGCCGGCACCGGCGACGTCTCCGAGGCCACCCGCCACATCCGCACCATCCGCTCGCAGATCGCCGAGCTGCAGGGCCTCTACAACTCCACCCCCGACGCCCTCTACGTGAAGGCCAAGGAACTGTCCGCCCCGTACGAACTGGTGGTCGAGGTGGCCCGCACCGGCAAACTCCCCGTGGTGCTGTTCACCGCCGGCGGCATTGCCACTCCCGCGGACGCCGCCATGATGATGCAGCTCGGCGCGGACGGCGTGTTCGTGGGTTCCGGTATCTTCAAGTCCGGCAACCCGGCCGAGCGCGCTCGCGCCATCGTGGCCGCAACCGCCTACTACGACGATCCCGCCCGCATCGCCGAAGCCTCCCGCGGCCTGGGCGAAGCCATGGTCGGCATCAACGTGGCCGACCTGGCCGCTCCGCACCGGCTCGCGGAGCGCGGCTGGTGACCCAACCGGTCGTCGGCGTTCTCGCACTGCAAGGCGGGGTGGCCGAACACCTGGCGATACTCGAGTCGCTGGGTGTTCGCGCGGTCCGCGTCCGGTCCGCCTCGGATGTTCTCGGGGACGACGGCGCTGCGGTCATCGACGCGCTCGTCCTCCCCGGGGGTGAGTCCTCCACCATGGATCGACTGTGCCGCACGTTCGGGTTGTTCGATCCGCTGCGGCAGGTCATTTCCGCCGGGCTGCCCGTGCTGGGTACGTGCGCGGGGCTCATCATGCTCGCAACACAGATCGAGGACCCGGCACCCGGCCAGCAATCGCTGGGAGTTCTGGACGTGACCGTGGCCCGAAACGCGTTCGGCTCGCAGGTCGACTCCGCCGAGGTTGCGCTGGAGTGGGCGGGATCCGGGGCTGCATCCGGTCGCAATGACGTGGGTGACCGTGCTGCGGCTGATGCATTGGGGCCGACCGCCGACGCCGCGAACACCCCGAGCGACGTCGTCCGCGTAGCGTTCATCCGCGCGCCCGCGGTGACCCGAGTGGGTGAACGCATGGAGGTGCTGGCCCGGTACCGCGATGCAGTGGTGGCGGTGCGGCAGGGCAACATCCTGGGCATCAGTTTCCACCCCGAGCTCACCGGGGACACCACGGTGCACGAGGAGCTGTTGGGGTTGGTTCGCACGCGGCGGTCCGTGGAAGCGTCGGCCGCCTGACGAATATGGCAGAGGTTCGCAGCGTTTGAACGTCAAACGCTGCGGACCTCTGCCAATTGTTGGCCCGTGCGAAGCTGCGCCCCAGATGTCAGGCGCACCCGCGCTCAATGCGAAATCCAGTCAAAAGCTGCCCGAGGCCCCGCCTCCGCTGAAGCCCCCGCCGCCGCCGAAGGACGAGCCGGCCGAGCCCGATGAACCGCTCGATGCGATTGAGTGGTTGGTGCCGCTGTAGATGGCCGGGTACATGATGTAGAGCGGCAGCCAGCTCTGGAACGTGGAGGCGTACTGCACATCCCGCTCCACCCCGTCCTGGTCCTTGGCTTTGGGCTGCTCCTTGCCCTCCTTGGGCGGTTTGCGGTGATTGGAACGGTACGTGTAGTACCTCTTGCGGACCTTGTCCGAAATCTCCTCGTCCGGGTGCTCGCGCTGATACCGCGCGATCTCACGATCCGCCTGCTCACGGATCTTCTTCTGGTCCCCGCGCCACCACACGAGCGACCCGAGCACCACGGCCACCACCAGCCCGGCAATGCCGAGGAGCACCGCGGTGACAATGTTCCCCTTGCGCTCGCGGTCCGCGGCGGCCTGGGCCGCAGACTCCGGGTTCGCTTGGCCGTACACCGCATCCACGGTCCGGGTGAAGGCCTGGGCGTACTGTTCATCCCGGAAACCGGGCTCCAGGTGGTCCTCCATGATGACTTCCGCGGTGTCATCCGAGAGCACCTGGCGCGCGCCGTCGGCCACTTCGATGCGCAGCTCTCGCTCATCCATGTCCGCGGCAATCAGCACACCGTTGTTCTTCCCCGCATCACCCACGCCCCACTCGGTGGCGGTTTGGCGGGTGAAGTCCTCGAAATCCCCGTCCACCCCGTCGACGGTCAGGATCGCAACGCGAACGTGGTCGTTCTCCCCGTTGAGCTGGCCGATCTGATCGTTGAGCCGCTGCTCATCAGCGTCGGAGAGGATGTCGGCCTGGTCCAGCACCGCCCCGGAATCCGGACGCGGAGGCACCTGGGCGGCCCGGGCGGCGTCGGCGGACCACACCACCAGTGACACCGTCGCGAGAAGCGCAATGAGGGCGAGGACGACCCAGCGCAGGACGCGGCCGGGACGGGGGCTCGTCAGGGTGAGCATGATACCTCCTTGGGTGCGACTGACACCACAATAGGCACCGCATAGCGCTCAACGGATCAACCCGCGGCATGAGAACGGCGCCCCGCCGGTGGAGGACGGGACGCCGACGTCGCACGGGGCCTGCCGCGCGCTACGTTGCCTACTTTTCGCGGTTGGGCACGATCATCAGCGGCGACTCGGTGTCTGCGAGCACGGACTGGGAGACCGAGCCCATGAGCAGACCGCGGAATCCGCCGTAACCGCGCGAACCCATGACCAAGAGGTCAGCGGTGCGGGAAGCATCCACCAGGGCATCCGCCGGACGTCCCTGCAGCACGCGGGTCACGATATTCAGATCCGAGTACTTGGCGCGCAATTCCTCGGCGACCTGGTCGGTGAGCTCCTTGGCCGGGGCCAGCAGTTGCTCCTGCACCGCGCGCTCCAACTCGGAGGAGTTCATGGGCAGGTAGCTTGTGGTCGGAACCACGCTGACCACCGCCAGGGTGAGCCCGTGTGCCCGGGCGTAGTCGGCGGCCACGTGCACCGCTTTGTTCTTGGCGCCGAGCTTGTCCACGCCCACCACCACGGCGCCCTCGAAGGACTCGTCCTCGGAACGGGACTCGCGCTGAGCGGGATTCCAGCTCTCGGGCAGGATCACCACGGGCACGGGCGAGTGGGATGCGGTCGCGGCGGAAACGGACCCCACGCGGCCGCGCACGCCGTGACGGCCGCGCTTACCCATGACCACCAGGGAGGAATCCTTGGCTTCGTACACGATCACGCCGGCGGCGTCACCGCGCTCAATGATCCCTTGCACCTGTACACCGGCGTCCTTGGCCTTGGCCACTGCCGCGCGGGTGAGCTTCTCGGATTCTTCCTGCACCGCGTCCAGGAAGGGGCCGTACAGGGACTGATCCACACCCACGGGGCGACCTGTGGAGACCACGATCTTCAGCGGGATCTCCTGAGCTGCGGCTTCCTGAATGGCCCAGTCCAATGCGCGTTCGCTGTAGTCGGAGCCGTCGTATGCCGCCACGATTCGTTGTGACATCTATTTCGCACCTGTTTCTGTGTGTAGTGATTGGATGCTGTTTCAGGCTCACTTGCCGTTGGGGACCACCATCACGGGTCCGGCGGTCGCGCCGAGCACCGACTGGGAGACCGAACCCAGCAGCAGGCCGGTGAAGCCACCAATGCCGCGTGAGCCGACCACCACGAGGTCTGCGGTGCGGGTTGCCTGGACCAGCACGCGACCGGGGCGACCCAGGAACCCGTGACGGGTGACCTTCAGATCCGGGTTCTGCTCCGTGAGATCCTGAGCGATCTGGTTGAGCTTCCGCACGGACTCATCGAAGTAGTAGGTCTGGTTGTACTGGTCCTGGAACCAGTCCGGGGTACCGGACAGGGCACCGTTGACGGACACGAGGCTCAGCGTGGAACCGTGGGCCTTGGCGTACTCGATGGCCTGGGCCACCGCCGGGTTCTTCTCTCCCGCGGCGTCCACACCGACCACCACGGATCCCGTGAAGTCCATTTCGGAGGCCGGGGTGCGGGTGCCGCCCTGGGACTCCTCATCGGAGACGTGAACGTCCTTGTGGTGGGCGGATTCGCGAGCCGACTCCACATCGGAGCTGTCATCCTCTTCATGCGGGGGAACCACGATCACGGGCACCGGGCTGTGCGCGGCCACTGCTGCGGACACCGAACCCAAGCGGCCTCGCAACGCGCCGCCCTTACCGCGCTTACCCATGACCACCAGGCCGCAGTCCTTGGCGGCCTCAATGATGGCTTTGGCGGCGTCTCCCTCGCCGCTGACGGTGTCTACCGGGACATCGGCTTGCGCCACGCGGTCCTGGGCGGCCTTGAGATTCTGGTCGTTCTCGGCGGTCACTGCTTCACGGAAGCGACGCTCCAGGCCGGGATCTCCCACACCGACCACCGGGAATGCTCCGATGAGGCGCACGCCCACGTTACGGACGCGTGCTTCCTCGGTGGCGCGGTCCAGGGCTCGCAATGCGATTTCGGAACCGTCAATGCCCACCAAGACGGGGCCGTTGACGGATGCGGACTTGGTGTTGGGAACGTCTTTGTTCATGCCTTAAGGATAGTAGATTCACCCGGATAAATAGAGACGTGCACCACTCGTTTCGCCCGTCGGTTCACGGGCATGACGCCCGCAGGAAGGGCGCGAGCGGCGTCGTCGTCGGTCGAAATCGGCATGTGGTCAGGCCATGGCGTACATCCACCGGTCGTTGCGTATCCGCCAGCCCAGCGTGAGCGCCCGGGCGCCGATGTACCCGCCCGCGTATGCGACCCACAGCCACGCCATTCCAGCCGCGCCGCCACCGGCGAACTGCATGACCGCCCACAACAGCGGTGCGTACACCACGATGTTGATTAGGCCGGCCAGCGCCAAATAACGGGCGTCACCGGCGCCGATCAGCACGCCGTCGAGCACGAACACGTACGCCGCGAGGGGCTGGCCCACCGCGACCACGACCAGCGCGATCCCGAACAGGTACTGCACGCTCTCCGACGGCGTGAACAGGAACCCCAGATACGGGCCCGCTGACCCCACCACCAAGCCCGTGACCACGCCGAATCCCAGCCCCCAACGGATGAGCCGGTGCATGAGGTGGCGCACGCCGTCCCGCTCGGTCCGCTGGTCGAGATCACGGGCGCCGAGCTCCCTTCCGAGCAGGGCCTGGGCTGCGATCGCGAGCGCATCGAGCGCGTACGCCAAGAAGTTGAAGATGGTCATGGTCAGCTGGTACGCCGCCAGATTTTCCGCGCCCTGGGCCGTTGCCACCACAACGGTCGCGAGGATCGCCGCGCGCAGCGACAGGGTGCGCAGCATGAGCCAGGACCCCACCGTGAGGTGCCCGCGAATCCCGCGCCAGCCGGTGGTCAGCCGCACGTTCTCACGGGCAAATTGCCGGCCCAGCAGCATCAAATAGGCAATGGCCATCCCCCACTGGGTGATGCTCGTACCCAGTGCCGCACCGGCCACGCCCAGATCCGCACCGTAGACGAGCGCGACGTTCAGTCCCGCGTTCACGGCCGCGCCGATGCCCGCAATGATCAGAGGGGTTTTCGTGTCCTGCAGCCCGCGCAGTACGCCCATCGCGGCCAGCACCACGAGCATGGCCAGCAACCCGGGCATGGACCACACGAAGTACGACGTGGCGTGCTCCAGTACCTCGCCCCGGGCACCGAGCGCTTGCAGCAGGGGCCTGCCGGCGAGGATGCCCGCGGTGGCGAGAAGTACACCGAGACCGGCCGCGGTCCAGAGACCGTCGCGACCGACTTCAAGGGCTTGCTTGAGTCGACCGCCCCCGAGATGTCGCGCTACGGCGGGGGTGGTCGAGTAAGCCAGGAACACCATGAGCCCGACCACGGTCTGCACCACGGTGGCGGAGATGCCCACGCCCGCGAGTTGTGCGGTGCCCAGGTGGCCGATGATCGCCGAGTCCGCCAGCAGGAACAGCGGCTCCGCAATCAGCGCGCCGAACGCAGGGACCGCGAGCGCCAGGATCTGGCGGTTCAGGGACCGGGTGTCACGGGGCGCTGTTGTGGGTTCCGTGGCTGGGGATTCGGGTTCGGGCTGCACCAGTCCAGGGTAGGGGGTGGGTGTGCGGCCGAGCAGCGGAAACTCAGGTTGCGGGTTTGACGGAGATCACCGGTACGGCGGCCTCCAGGATGATCTGCTGGGCGGATGAGCCCAGGAAGATCTTGCCCGCGGGGCTGCGGCGCTTCACACCCACGATCACGGCCTCGACCTCGGAGCGGTTGGTGGCGTCGATGAGGTCCCCCACGGCGTCCTTGCTGCGACCGTCCGCGTTTTCCAAGGTGACGCGGTCATAGCCGAAATCGGAGATGTCCGGTGTGGAGCCGTCCACGGGAAACACGATGAGGTCCGCGCCGCGGCGTCGGGCTTCGTCAATCGCGAAGTCTCGGGCGGCGTGCCCGGCGGGGGTGTCTGCGCTGGCAAGGATGATGGTCATTACTGGAAACTACTCCTCGATCCACGGACTTGGGCAACTCATGGAGCGATATAACTTAGTGTTACCGACATCCTGCGCGACTCCCGAGATTGACTACTTTCTCAGATGAGCTCATGTGTACTCTAGGTCACAATCCTCAGGTCGCCCCCGGGCGGCCAATCCGCCCGCCATCAGTGCATTCGATTCAGGAGACCCGCTTGGTCGAGAAACGTCCGCCGAATCGCCGGCAGTTCATCACGTACGGGATCGGAGGGCTGATTGCGGCCGGTGCCATTGGGACTGCCGTCACCGGGTCCATTACGTCCGCCTCCGGAGGCAGCAACCTTCGCTCAAGCATGACCATCATTGCTCCGGCCGCTGCCGGCGGCGGCTGGGACACCGTTGCCCGCGAGATGCAGCAGGCGCAGCGGGCGAACAACATCATTAACAACACGCAGGTGGTCAACATGCCGGGCGCCGGCGGAACCATTGCGCTGGGTAACTTATCCGTTCTGGACGGCGATGCGAACAACTTGATGGTCGGCGGCACCGGCCAGCTGGCCGCAACCATTCAGTACGATTCCGCCACCACGTACGACGACGTCAGCCCCCTGGCCGTCACGGTCGAGGAGTACGACGTGATCGTGGTTCCCGCCAACTCCCCCTACAAAACTCTTGACGACCTCATGAAGGCCTGGTCGCAGAACCCGGGCGATGTCCCGTGGACCGGCGGCGGCTCTTTCGACCAGCTGGTGGTCACCGAAATGGCCATTGCCGGCGGCATCAAACCGGCGGACATGATTTACGTGTCCTCGGACGGTGGCGGCGAGTCTACGCAGGCGCTGCTCAACGGCACCGTGGCCGCGGCGGCCAGCGGCTACCCGGATTCCATTGACCAGATCGAATCCGGCCGACTCCGCGCGCTCGCGATCGTGGCCGAGGAACCCGTGGAGGGTGTCGACATTCCGACCACCGTCGATCAGGGCTACGACGTGACTCTGGCCAACTGGCGCATCCTGGTGGCTCCCGGCGGCATCACCGACGACGAGAAACACGAGCTGGAGAACATCGTGCTGGAAACGATCGAGACTCCCGAATGGGGCGAAGCCATCAAGCGATACAACTGGAATGAGAACGTGATCACCGGCGACGAGCTCACGCAGTTCATCAAGGACGAAACCGAGCGCATCACCGCCCTGTACAAGGAGTTGGGACTGTGAGTCACGCATCGGTTTCGGGAACCTCGGCGCCCGCGCCCTGGGCGGACCCCGCTCCTCCCTCCGGCCCAAGTTCGCGCTCGGCCGGCTCCCTATTGCGCGCCCTCATCATGCCGCTGGTACTCGCCGCGTTCGCCACGTATTTGCTCGTGGGCATGCTAGTGATGGAAGTCCCGGATTCCGTGGACTTCCCCGGCCCGCGCTTCTTCCCGGCCATCATCACGGGCGTCATGTACGTCTTGGTGGCCGTGCAAGTCATCACCGTTGTCCGCCACTGGTCCAGCGGCACGTTGGGCGACACCGACGACGCCGCTCCCGCCACCTTTTCGTGGCGTTCGCTCATCTGGGTCATCGGCGGGTTCTTGGCCTTCTCCCTACTTCTCGAATTTCTGGGGTGGATCCTCGGAGCGGCGCTGCTGTTCTGGTGCGTGGCCCGCGGGTTCGGATCCAAACAGCCTTTGGTTTCACTGATCGTCGGACTGACGGTGAGCTCCATTGCGTACATTGCATTCGACATGGCACTGGGGCTCTCGCTGCCCTCCGGACTTCTTGGGGGTGGCTTCTAAATGGAGACTCTGTCCTTACTGATGGAGGGCTTCGCAGGAGCCCTCACCTGGCAGAACCTGTTCTGGGTGGTCCTGGGATGTTTCCTGGGCACCGCCGTGGGCGTCATGCCCGGCCTGGGTTCGTCCATGGCCGTGGCACTCCTTCTGCCCGTGACCTTCGCCCTGGAACCCACAGCGGCGTTCATCATGTTCTCCGGCGTGTACTTCGGTGGCTTGTTCGGTGACTCCACCATGGGCATTCTGATGAACACTCCGGGGCAGGCGTCCGCCATTGCCTCAACGTTCGAAGGTCACAAGATGGCCCTGAACGGGCGTGCCCCACAGGCACTGGCCACCGCGGCCATCGGCGCGTTCGTGGGCGGTTTCATTGCCTCCGGCGTGGTGGTGTTCCTGGCGCCGTTCCTTGCGGAATTCTCCACGCAGTTCGGGCCCGCAGAGTTCTTTGCCCTGGCACTGTTCGCGTTCATGGCCACCTCGTCCGTGGTGACGGATTCAGCGGTCAAGGGCTTGCTGTCATTGGCCTTCGGTCTGGGTATCGCGGTGGTGGGTATCGACGGCGTCACGGGTGTCCCACGCTTCACCATGGACTCACCGTTCCTCTTTGACGGCATCTCATTGGTCACCGTGACCGTGGCGGTGCTGGCCCTGGGCGAGGTCATTTACTTTGCGACCATTGCGCGTTTTAAGCGCGAAGGCCAGATGATCCGATCCAAGGGTCGCCCGTGGTTGAGCAAGAAAGAACTCCGTGAAGCCGCACCCGCTTGGGCGCGCGGCACGGCCATCGGCCTCCCCTTCGGAGTGATTCCCGCCGGCGGTTCCGAGATCCCCACGTTCTTGGCTTATGGCGCGGAACGCAAGCTGGATCGACGTCGTCATGACCCGCAGTTCGGTAAGGGCGCCATCCGAGGCTTGGCGGCCCCCGAGGCCGCCGGCAACTCCACGACCGGCATGGCCATGGGTGCCCTGCTCGCTCTGGGCCTGCCGATCTCCGCGACCGCGGCCATCATGCTCGCGGCGTTCCGCCAGTATGGCCTGCAGCCGGGCCCGTTGCTGTTCGAACGCGCTCCGGATTTGGTGTGGGCGCTGTTGGCCAGCTTCTTCATCGCCATGATCGTGCTGCTGATCATCAACCTGCCGTTCGCCATGGTGTGGGCCAAGCTCCTGCTGATTCCGCGCCACTACCTGTACGCCGGCATCACGGTGTTCTGTGGACTGGGCATTTATGCGACGTCCGGCTCGTCATTCGACCTGCTCCTGCTACTGGGCGTGGGCATTGTCGGCTTTTTGATGCGTATGTATGATTACCCGCTGGCGCCGCTCATCATCGGCATGGTGCTGGGGCCGCTGGCTGAGACGAGCCTGCGCGATGCCTTGATCAGCGCCAACGGCGATGCCTCCGTACTCGTGCAGGGTCCGATTGCGCTGACGCTCTACGGCTTGCTGGCGGTCGTGCTGCTGGTGACCCTGCGGAGCAAGATCACCAGCCGGACCAGGCGGGATATCTAAGCGGGTTCCCCGCCGGGCACGGCCTCATGTGAGGAAACTGCAGCCACCAAGTCTCAAGTGATGGAAATGTTCAAATCTCCTCGATTTTGGACACTTCCCTCACATCAGACTTGAGGACTGCAGTTTCCTCACATCTGCCTTCAGCGATGCGGCCTCTGGGTTATGAAACGGGCAGGGCGCCCTACTTCCCCGGCCATTCTTGACGGGTCCGGCAGCAACTGAACTCCCGTTGATCAGTTGGTTCCGGGACAGCCGAAGCTGCGGGGATTCTCGTTGCAGTCATCGGCAACATTTCGGACGGTGGCTTTCCACACGCTGATCGGAACGGGAGCGGAAGCCACTTCGTTGAATCCAGCAACCGGCTGCCAGCCAGTACCCGCCACGTTGTATTCGCCGTAGAAGTAGGTGGTCAACGTGACGCTGTAGTCCCCGGTTTCCGCATAGACGTGCGAGGTGTCCGTGGGGATATCCCAGTCGCCCTCCGACAATGGAGCACCCGTCAGAGGCGTGGGGCCAAGAGTGGCCCCGTCACCATAGTTCCAGGAGTACTGCGTCGGATACGCCCGCACCGCAACGGGAAAGCCACCCAGTTCGGTTTGGAACACCTGGGCATCGGCGGCCGCGAACACATTGGTGTTCATGTTTTTGAGAGTGTCCGGCGCTGGTTCCACAGTCGATAACGCGGGCGCAACGTTCAGGCGCTGGAAATCCTGCAGGGTGAATACGGGGAGCGGGATAACACCCTCATCATCTGCTTCTGCCGCAGCAGTATTGGCCACGCACATTTGGGTTCCGCGCGAGGCTCTGCCATTTTCGCCCGCTTGGCCAACAACCACATCCATGTTGACGCCTTCACCGCCACCATCGACCGTGCATTCTTGTTCTTGGCGACAGTCATCGAAAGCACCACCATCTTCCCCGGCGCATGGGTCCTGCAGGCTGTAAGTGGTTCGAGTCAGCGCCGCGTCCATCTTGGTGGGGTCAAAGAAGATCGAGTCATCGTCGCTCATCAGCTCGTGCATTAACGCTTTTTGATGGTCAGGGTCGTTATCGGGATTCCAACTTTGGCCACCGGATCCTAAACCCCCTACATCCTCCCCCCTGTCAACACTCACCCTGAATTCACCGCCGGAGCCATTCCGAGACATTTCAACCCTGATCGAGTCAGCTCGGGCGCTGGCTTTTGTTTGGCCAGATTGACCAGCGTACGTAAATCCATTTTCTCGTGCTGACTCTGCAGCGACTGAAGGTACACTCATGGTTAATACTCCCCCAACAACCCACAGGAGGAGGCAAACCCCAATCGACACCTTTCGCACTAATTTCACAACTCGCCCCGCGGTGAAGCTGTAACATAAATCCAAGAATCACCTTCCCGGACCAGAGTTACATCAAAGGAATCCGATTCATTAAATGGTTCCTGCTCGAAGGTGACTTTATTTTTTTCGATGATCTTGAGCCCAGTACTATTCACTGAGATCGGCAACGTATACTCACCGGTTGACCGCTGCAGAAAACTTCCGGAATGGACTTCAACCGCCTCGGATCCTCCCACAAACCAATCGCCGTTTCCGTAAACGGAATCGATTTCGTCAAACTCACTCAAACATCTCTCACAATTTTCCGACGAGAGTTCACGTACGAGACCCGTATCACCGGATTGAAATGCGTACCAAGTGGCATCACCGTAATAGTCCAAAAACGCCTGCGCCCCCGCCTCCGTCTCCTGCTTAGCTTCTTCCGGCATCACCGGTTTGGGGACGTTGCGGGCGGGATGCTCGAGGGTGGCCGGTTCGTAATTGTTCGGGAACTCCTGGCCGGTAGCCATCTTGTCCGGCTGCTCGGGCCACCAGTCGCCGCTGGCGGACGGATCCGGTGTCGAAGCTGGCGAGTCGGATGACCCGGCACCGGTCTCACTGGTGCTGGAAGACGCACTACCGTCGGCAGCCGTAGCCATACCGTCCGAATCGGTGCCGTCCGTGTCGCCACAGCCGGCCAGCGTTAGCCCCAACGCCAGCGCGGCCAGGCTCGCCGCGAACTTACTACGCTTCAGCGCATCCCCCATTGGATAGTCCCCTCTAACTCAATGAAGCTCGCGGCCTCCGCCACGGTGCGGCGGCAATTCGAGCTTACAAAATTTCATTTGACACAATCCACCGCAAAGTGAGATCTGTGGATAATTTTTCAATGCAAATACATAATCGCTAGCTACAACCACTTATGTGCGTTTACAAAACAGCAAGGTGGCCGTTTGTTGCACGGCCACCTTGCTGTACTGGTTAGTAAGCTCAGAACGGGTACTGGGGAATGTCCGGGCTGATGGTCACCCACTGGCTTTCGGTAAAGGCCTCGATGTTGGCCGCTGCGCCTCCGAAACGAGCCCCTGTTCCGGAAGCTTTCATGCCTCCCATGGGGGCGGTGGCCTCGTCCATCACGGTCATCTCGTTGATGTGGATCTTGCCCGCGGTGATGCGGTCCGCCACCTTGAGTGCCTCACCGACGTCACCAATGATCGACAACGACAGCGCATACTCCGAATTGTTCGCCAGGTTCACGGCCTCTTTAACGGAAGACACCTTGATCACCGGTGCCACCGGGCCGAAGATCTCCTCGTTCCACGCCGGCATGTCTACGGTGAGATCCGCGAGAACCGTGGGTCGGTAGAACAAGCCGTCATGCGTGGCGCCCGCGCGGATCGAAGCACCCGCAATGACCGAATCCTGGACCTTGGAGTCCACGGACTTCAATTGCTTCTCGTCGATGATCGGCCCCAGGTGGACCTGCCCCTCGGACGGATCACCCACCGTGAGCGCATCAGCCCGCTCCGCCAACTTGGCGACATAGGACTCGTACACATCCTCGTGAACAATGTGCCGCCCCGTGGTCATGCACACCTGCCCCTGGTGGAAGAACGATCCCATGGAACCTACGCCCGCCGCCAAGTCCAGATCGGCAGAGGGCAGCACCACCATTGCGTTGTTGCCACCCAGCTCCAGATGAGTTCGTTTCAAGTGCTTGGCACCAGCGGCCCCCACATGGCGGCCTGCCTGGGTCGACCCGGTGAAGGACACGATCCGCACCTCGGGCGCGTCGACCGCGGCCGCGCCCGCATCACCACCGCCCGGCAAGATCTGCAGGATTCCCTGAGGCAGTCCCGCCTCTTCGAAGATCCGGGCGATCAACACCCCACCGCTGATGGGCGTGCGAGGATCCGGCTTCAACAACACCGCGTTCCCCAAAGCCAATGCCGGGGCCACGGAACGGATGGACAGAATCAAGGGAAAATTGAACGGCGAAATCACCGACACCACACCCGCGGGCACACGCCGGGCAAAGGACCAGTGCGGCTCGTCAGAGGCCAACACCTCGCCGCGAACATGCGTGGGCAGCGCGGATGCCTCGTAGCACTCCTGCGCTGCCACGTTTGCTTCCATCCCCGCCTTGGGCTGGATTGCCCCGGTCTCGCGCACCACCCAGTCGATGATTTCATCCGCGTTCTCCTCGAACAGCTGCCCCGCCTTGCGCAGGATGGCTGCACGTTCGGTCGGCTTGAGCGCGGCCCAGGCGACCTGCGCCTCGGAGGCCTGCCGAGCGGCGTCGTAAACATCGGCCGGTGATGCGGAACCAACTGTTGCCAGGACCTCTTCCGAGGCGGGATTTTGCACGGGGATCGGCTCGCCGGACCCGTCACGCCAGCCGTTGACGTAGAGCTTCCCGTGCCAGCGGTTGTCCTCGAGAATTGCCATTGTTCGCTCCTTTGGGTGGATTACTGTGCGCGGCGCGCAAAGCCCTGCACAGCGCCCGATTTCCTTTTCATTGTGACGTACAAGACATGGATTCGGCTCAAGGGGCTGGCTCTGCGCACCTTGGAACTCACACTGGAGCCACTCCTACGGTTGCGGGTCTCGCGCGTCGTAGCGGTTGAACGCCGGAAACTTCCGCACCAGTACGACCACGAGCACCAGACACACGACAGCACCCACCACGGCGGCCAGACCGGGCCCCGCGAACTCCCCCGCGGTGCCCATGAACGCGTCACCCAGGCGCGGGCCGCCGGCCACCACCACAATGAAAATGCCCTGCAACCGCCCCCGCAGCGCATCCGGTGTGGCGGCCTGCAGGATGGTGGTGCGAAACAGCATGGAGATCGCATCCATTGCCCCGGCCGCCACCAGCACGGCGCACGACGCCGCCAGCGGCCACACGGTCTCGCGCCCCCAGCCCCCGGAGGCCAGCAGAATCACAGCACCGAACGCCATGATGCACACGGCCCACCCGGCCACCGCCATGGCGCACGCCTTGCCGTGCCGATGCAACCGCACCAGCGGCCCGGACAGCAATCCCGCCAACACGGAACCGGCCGCGAGCGCCGCGGTCAACAACCCCACCGTGAACTGGTCACCGCCCAACACCGTGGCACCCAACACCGGGAACAGTGCGCGCGGCATGGCGAAGAACATCGCGGCCATGTCCAGCAGGAACGTCATGCGCAGATTGGGCCTGGTGGCCAGGAACCGGAAGCCCTCGACCACGGAACGGAACCCGGCACGGGGGCCAACTTCGTCGGGTGGAAGGGACGGCAATCGGTACATGGCCCACAGGCTGGCCATGAAGGTCAGGGCATCCACGGTGTAGGCCCATTGGAAACCCAGTCCGGCCACGGTCAATGCACCCAGTAGCGGCCCCACCATGAGCGTGGAGCCCATGGTCAGTTGGTACAGCGCATTGGCCGCGGGCAGCTGTTTCATGGGCACCAGCCGGGGAACGATCGCCCCTCGTACGGGCTGGTTGAGCCCCTGCGCAAAGGAATGCAGGGCCACCAGGGTGTACAGCACGGTCAGGGATGAAATTTGCGCCCACGAGTGCGCGGCCAGCGCGACCGTGACCGCGAAGAGTCCGAACGTGGTCCACAGTCCCAGGGTTCGGCGGTTGTGGGCATCCCCCATGGATCCGCCGTACAACCCCGAGATGATCAGCGGCACCAATGCGGCAACACCCACCATGCCCACGGCAAACGTGGAACGAGTGAGCTCGAAGACTTCCAGGCTGATCGCCACGACCGTGAACTGATTCCCCAGCATGGACATGGTGGAGCCGATCCACAGGCGGCGGAACGCTGGGGATTCACGCAGCGGGGTGATGTCGAGCAGTAAACGGGGCACTGATCGATCCTAGGCCCACAATCCAGCGAACGGCGCCGCCGGAACGGTCGGAACCATTTACCCTGAAAGGAGCCCACTTCCCCGGGATGTCAGGAGTTCTCATGCGCACACGCGAACAACGCTGGGCCGCCCGTTCGGCGCGCGGCTGGCCTCGATTGCGCGTGTTCGCCATCCTCAACGGCATCACGGGTCTGCTGATGGGAGGCGTGATCCTGTGGTTCACCCACGGGGTGCTGCAGTTCGAGAATTTCCCGGCGGCCGGCGTCCCCTGGATTTGGCGCGTCCTGGCCCTGACCATCGCCGTTCTGCTCCCCGGGATCCTGCTGTCCATGGGCGGCTATCTGGTGCTGGCGGGCGCCACGGCATCGAACAGGGCGGCTCTGGCGGCGGGGCGAGCCCGCGACGTCGTCCGCAATGCATCCCCACCGGACGAGCCCCCGGTAGTCGCCCGTAGGCTCGCCGACACCACCCCGCCCGGCGTGAAGATCCGCGCCCACGCGCTCCACGGTTCGGACGCGTCCAACCGGTACACCCGCACCTTGCTCGGCGCGCTGCCGGTACAGACGCCCCTGGCGCTCGCGCCGGTGGGGCTGGGCTTGATTTTGCTGGTGGTTGCCACCGTCTACTATGCGATCGGCTACGGCGTCCCGGCCACGGTCATCCTGCTGGGCGTGGCGTACCTGGCCTGGAAACTCTGGCGCGGCTTCAGCAGCTACCAGGCTTTTTCCGAAGCCGACCGGGCCCCCGCTCGCGCAGACGATGCGGACACCGGCCCCCTCCCCGCGGTCACCATGATGCACGGGAGCGAGGCCACCCAGCCCATTCCCCGGCAACGCGCCACCTACGACGACGCCCCGCCCACCTGCTCGACCTACCGCGCCGATGACGAGCAGGTCGCGTACGAAACCACGGACGAGCTTCCGGTCATCGAACGGATCCGGGACAACTACGGGGACCCCAAGAAGATGAGCGCGTCCCGGCGCAGGCTGGCCGAGCGCGCGGAGCGTGAACGTCTGGTCATGGAACGGCGCCAACGCAATCGTCGCTCCCCGGATGACCTGCCACCTCACACGGTCACTTCCGTGGAACGTCACCCGGACAGCGACGGCCAGGCCGGGGCGGTCGAACAGGAACAGCAACGCCAGCAACAGCGCCGCTACGAACAGTACTTGGACGAACACCAGCGCATGCGCCAGGACCGATTGCGGAATGCGAGCGCCAAGGAACCGGAAGAAGCTCCGTCGTTGCTGGGTTACGCGATGACGCGCTGGAAGAGTAAGCGCAACGGGCCCGCGAACGACCGCTGACTGCCAGCGGAATTACTCCGTGATGGGCACGGGATGAGCCGGGTCGATCACCTGGCCGTGAAGGTACACGCGTTGGATGTCGGCAAGCGGGGCCACCGCGAGGAGGGCTGCGCCCACCATTTCCAAGCCTTCTTCCATGTGGTAGGTCACGCGGTAGAGAAACCAGTGCGCTTCAACGCGGATCAGGTAGTCGGCAATGAACTCGAAACCCACGGCCGCACCCAGGAACGCCACAAAACCGCTCAACAGCAGTCGTCTGGGCGTCCGATGCAGGCGGCGTGAGGCGAAAAACGCCAACAGGATCACCACTACGGCAATCGGGGCGCCCAGCAGCACCCAGGTGAAGGTGAAACCGGTATCCGGGGCGAACCGCTCCACCACCAGGCCGAGCTTCTCGTGGAGCACGGTGGCGTCGTCCAGGGACATCAGCAGGGCAATGACGGCAATGAGCCGCCAGGAGAGTCGGGCGCTTCGGCTGGGAGTGTTGGCCGCGACCAGGAGCATAAGCGTTGCGCCCGCGATCAGCAGGAGCACGTTCCACCACATGGGCAGGTTCACTTCGGAGGTAACTTCAAAATAGTGGTAGATACTCAGATTGGGGGCCCACCACACGGCGAACAGGCTGAGCAGCGTAATGATGAGGGACACGATCACCGAGACCACCAACGGGCCCAACCAGAACGGCGTCTTGCTGCGAAGGGGGGTGGACCGACTCATGGATGCCTCCGGTTCGTCGTGAATTTTGGCTGGAAAGCAACCCACAGTTTATCGGCGCGTACGGCGCCGGGGCGGAACGTTCCCCACACGTGTTACCTCCCGTTCATATCGATCACTCCACGATGAACCGCACTCATGAGATACGCATGTGGGATTGGTGAAAGTTTTCTAATCTCACCGCTGCACTTTCTAAGCGCGACCTGCGGCAATGCCTCGAATTTCATCTTCGAGCAGTTCAGCGGCGCGATCCAAGTCCTTCTGGCCCGCTTGATGCATCAGGTGCAGAGCCAAGCCGTCCGCAAGAGCATGAAGTCGTTGACCGCTCCGCGTGGCGCCCTCGCTCGGCGTCTCTGAGTCCTCCCCGCGCAGAAGCCCGGCCAACCTCACGCATGCGTCGGCTAATTGTTGATGAGCGGAGTCTCGCAGGGCCTTGAGCTCAGGCACCGCCGTTGCCTCCGCAATCAATGCAACGTTGACGTCCATTTCCGCCCGGGTCTGCTCCGTAAAGGGCATCAGGTTCTTGATCACGGCCAGGACGTAATCCTCCGGACTCTCCGTCGGTGGTAGCTGGGCAATACGATTCAGCACCCGCTCCATCATCAGTTTCGCCGAGAACATGAGCAGTTCCGTGCGCGTGGGGAACACGTGCCGCAACGACCCCACAGCCAGGCCCGCTTCTTCCGCCACCGTTCGCACGGACACCGCAGAAACACCCGATCTGAGAATCACCCGCCACGCGGCCTCGGCAAGTTCGGCCTTGCGTCCTTCGCGGTCGATTCTGGAGGGCATAACCCTAAACTAGCACGCTTGTGCTAGTTTGATCTGGCACGCCTGTGCTAGTCCCATTAGGAAGGCCCCCATGGAGACCCTCGGAATTCTTGCGGCTCTCGCCCTGGTCGATTCCACCAGTTTCGGCACCCTGCTCATCCCGATCTGGCTGCTCATGGCGCCCGGCCGCCTGAAGATCGGCCGATTGCTCGTCTACCTGGCCACAGTGGTGGCGGCGTATTTCGTCATCGGTGTGGTGATCATGCTGGGCACCACGGCATTCATCGACAACTTCGGGGATGCCTTGGAATCCCGCACCGCGTACATCATTCAATTAGTGCTGGGAATCTGCCTGGTCACCCTGAGCTACCTCATGGACCCAGGCACTAAGCGGGCCAAGAGCATCGCCGCCGAACGCGCGGCAACCGGCGAGGCGGCGTCGTCGACCGGTGGCCGAATCTCGCGCTGGCGCGGCCGAATCCTGGGCGCCGACGGCGCTCCCACCGATACTCGCGCCGGTGCCGGTTTCCTGGCTGCGCTCATGGGCCTCGCCCTGGTGGGGGTCTCGCTCGAGGTGGCCACCATGGTCCCCTATCTGGCGGGTATCGGCATCATTTCGGCGACCAGCCCGAGCCTAGCGGTTTCGCTGATCATGCTCGCCGGGTACTGCCTGGTGATGATTGCACCGGCGTTGCTCCTGACCCTCGGTCGATTGGTAGCCCGCAATGCGCTGGAGCGCCCGCTGTCCGCGCTGGACCGCTGGCTCTCGAAGAACGCCCAATCCACCACCTCATGGATCATCGGCATTGTGGGCGTGCTGCTGGCCATTAATGCCTTCGGGATGTTGCAGGCGATGTAGCTGAGCTGATGTCGCGGCTCAGATGTCGCGGCTCAGCAGTTGCGTCAAGCTCGGTTCTCACTCTTCACAGGGGTGTTCATGGCGGAGCCCGACGGACTAGCGTGAACCGTCCAAGCCGCGCAGTCGTTCCATTTCGCGGCGGTCCTTCTTGGTGGGCCTACCGGCTCCGCGGTCCCGACGGCCCACGGGAACACTGAGTTCGGCCGGTCGCGGCGGCGAATGGTCGATGTAGCACTGCGCTGCCACCGGGGCACCCACGCGCTTGACGATCAACTTGGTGACCTGGAATTCCTGCTGCCACCCGGGACGCCGCACCGAGACACGATCTCCCACGCGCACCGGTTGCGCCGCCTTCACGGGCGCCGTATTGAGCCGCACGTGACCGGCCCGGCAGGCGGTGGTCGCGGCGGACCGGGTCTTGAACAGGCGGACCGACCACAACCACACGTCCAGGCGCACGCTGGTCAGTTCATTGGCATTCGCGGGCATGCTCCAACGCTACTCGGGGCACCACGGGGCGGAAAATCTGGGGGCATGTGTGGCCGCGTCGAATCCGCCGACCGATACCCCCAAATAGCCAGCGAGAAGGACCTACTCCAGCACGGGTAATTCAGTGGTTTCGAAACGCTGTTGGAAGAACGAGCGGTTACGCAGGTACTGCGTGAACATCACGACCAACCCGAGTAGCAGGATGCCCGCTCCCAGGATGAAGACGAGCCCCACTCCACCGATCTGGGAGCCGGACCCGTAGTCCGGATCCATGGAATCCACCGACGTCTGAACGAAAAAGACCAGCAACAGCACACCACCCAGCAGCGGGGCCAAAAGGTTGGTGAAGAAACTCTTGGTCGACCGGAACCACGAGCGGCGGAAGTACCAGACACATGCCAGGGCGGTGACCCCGTAGTAGAAGCACACCATCATTCCCAGCGCCGTGATGGTGTCCCACAGGACATCCTCACTGACGATCCGCATGAACGTGTAGAACAAGGATGAGATCACGGCGGCCGCCACGGTCGCGAAACCCGGGGACTGGAATTGCGGATTGATCCGGGCGAACGGCTTGGGCAGGGCTCCGTAGTAGCCCATTGCCAGCAAAGTGCGCGCCGGGGACACGAAGGTCGACTGCAAAGAGGCCGCGGAGGATGACAGCACCGCCAACGACAGCAGGATCGCCAAGGGCCCCATGACGGGCCCCGCCAGCGCCGCGAACACGTTTTCTTGGATCTCAGCGTTATTGAGCCCGATTCCCTGATCGGACAGTCCCGCGAAGCTCAGAACCGCCAACCCGATGACCATGTACAGCACCACAATGGAGAAGATGGTGGCCAATGCGGCTTTGCCCGGGGTGGTGGACGAGCCGGTCGTTTCCTCATTGATGGTCAGCACCACGTCCCAGCCCCAGTAAATGAACACGGACAGGGAAACACCGGCAGCAAAGGCGGAGAACGATGGCACCCCGAACGGATTGAACCACTCGGCTTCGATCCGCAGTCCGCCGAACGCGGTGCCGTTGGCCACGTGGACGTAGGCGGATATCGCGAACCACAGGAGCACGATGATTTGGAAGGCCACCAGCACGTACTGGACCTTCTTGGTGGCTTCCATCCCGCGATACGAGATCCAACAGGCGCCGGCCATGAAGACCAGACAGGTGAAGATGTTGATGGGTACGTTCTGTGCGAGGTCAGCCAGTGAGTCGTTGCCGGTGAGCTGCGAGAGCATCAGGTAGAAGAAGTCCACGGCGATGCCCGCAAGGTTGGACAACACCAGGATGGTGGCGGCCAAGAGCCCCCAACCGCCCATCCACCCAACCCACGGTCCGAAAGCCTTGGACGTCCACGTGAACGTGGTGCCGGAATCGGGCATGGCCCGGTTGAGCTGCCTGTAGCCAACGGCCACGAGCAGCATCGGTATGAAACCCACCAGGAAAATGGCGGGCAAATGGGTGCCGACCGCCGCAGCGGTGGGCCCCAGCGCTCCGGACAGCGTGTAGGCGGGGGCGATGCAGGACATACCGATCACCACGGCGCCCAACAGGCCCACGGAGCCCGAACTCAGTCCCTTGCTGGTGTCGCTGCTGGTCGCCTCACTCATCAGCGCACCTCCTCTTCATCCGGTCCGGCGCCACCCATTCCGCGGCCGCCTTCGTGACGGTCATCGGCAGTGGGTGCGCTCGGGTCATTTGCTCCGCGGGGGAGCACAATCATGGGAACGGGCAGGTGCCGCAAGATGCGCGCGGCGGTGCTGCCCAAGAAGATCTGACGATCTCCGGCGAGGCGTGATGACCCCACGAACAGCACGGAACCGGTGTCCCAGTCCATGCGGGTAACGGTCTCCTTGAGGTTTTTTCCCTGAGCGACGGTCACGCTCACGGGGTGGTCGACGCCGATTTCGGCGGCGTTCTCGCGAAGTTTTTCTCGTGCCGCGTCAATGGCCTGTTCCGGCTCCCCGTGGATCTGATCAAGCGGCAAGAAGCTCACCAACACCAGGTCCAGTCCGGTGCGTTGCACGGCGCGCCTGGCCACGTCAATGACCCTTTGGGCTCCTGGTCGCATCCCGACGCCCGCGTACATGCGGGTGATGGGCTCGGTCCCCTTGTAACCGCGGGGCGTCAGGGCCACGGGAACGGTGGCGCGGTGCAGCAGCGTGTCCGTCACGGGTCCCACGGAGAACGTGGCCGTGTACTTTCCACTCGCTGCACCGACCACGATCAGTCCCGCACCGAATTCGGTCACGGCGTCCAGAAGCCCGCCCGCGATCGAGGGTGAGGTGCGGATGTGGGTGCGCGCAGCGACGTCGTCCGGAACGAGCTCGAGACCCTTCCGGAGCCACCCCGAGGCCTGCTGACGCAGCATGGGAGAAATATCACCCACGGGCGGATACACCTGCTGATAGGGATCGTCGGCGCGCAAAACGCACACGATCTCCAGCTGGGCGTTGAAGGCCCTGGCCATGACCGCGGCGAGTTTCACGGCCTCTCTACTGCGCTTGTCGCCGCCGTAGCCCACCACGTAACGCACCGCGGACGACGTCGTTCCCGCCGTCCCGGGGCCCGGCACCTTGGCCCCGGGCTCGTTGCCCTGAGCTGTCATGCCCGATCCCGCGCTTCCACAATGTGGGAGGCCGCAAGAGCGCCCTGACGCAGCGCGCCGTCCACGTGCTGGTAGCCCTCGGCGGCGAGGTCCGAGCAGGCCCACCGAAGGGGACCAACGGGTTCGGACTGGATGGCGCCGTAGCGGGACAGGCCACCCAGGTCGTAGGAGGCCGCGTACGCCCCGCGAGTCCATTCCTCGGATCCGAAGTCGGACTCGTAGTAGACCACCGGGTTCTTGGCTTCTTCACCCAGGTAGTGGGACAGCGATTCCAGGATCTGGCGTTTGCGCTCCTCGGCGGGCAGGCGGAAGAGCTCGTCGGCTTTCTCATCCGACACGAAGCTGACCAGGGTGCCGCGGGTGTCCTTGTGGTTGCTGTTGTCGTAGACCTCCTGGGCGAGCTCGTAGGCTCCGAATCCGGTACCGCACAGGCCTTTCTCACGCCAGAACGGAGTCTCGTACACGGCATGAATCTTGATCACGCTGCCCAGTGACTGGTGCTGGTGCATCTGGTGCTGGAACCGCGGCAGCGGCGGCTCGAAGGAGATGCGCGAATACAGGTTCGGCGGAACGGCAACCACCACGTCCTTGGCCTTGACGCTCACCCTGTCCGAGAAGACGGTCACGGTGTAGTTGGGGTCGTGCTCGTCATAGGTTTCACCCTCACCGGCCCAGTTGATGGTGCGCACCGGGGAGTTGAGGAACACGGAGGCGTCCGAGGGACCGGAGAGGACGTCCGTCCCGTCATCCACGCCCAGCTGCTCGGCCACGGTGATGGACACGGACTGCATACCACCCGTGACACGGCGGTCCAGGATGAAGTCCTCGTCCACGAGGTTCGAGAAGGAGCCCGCGGAGGCGGCCATGAGGATGGCCTGCAACGCGGAGAACGAGTGGGCGGGCTTGGTCAGCATGCCGCCGGCAATGAAGATGCTGATGTTGTTGCATGCTTCCTCGTCCGAGCTGTTCTGACGCAGCCAGTCCTGGAAGGAGACGGTGTCCAGCTCACGGGCCTTCTCGTGAGCCCACGGTTGCCTGGCGCCGATGTCCGCGGCAAGTTCGTCCATGAGCTCGATGAGCTTCTCCATCTCGGCCTGGGTGGTCTCCGAGGCCGGGAACATGTGGCCGGTGTAGGTGTGCCGGGTGCCGTCCGGGGCGATGTACACGGAATCGCCGTCGCGGTAGCGCTGGAAGGTCGACAGGCCCAGCTCCTCCACGAGGGACAGCAACTCGGTCTGGTCCGGGGAGATCCACTGGCCACCGATTTCCAGGAACGCGCCATCGATCACATTGGACCAGGTGCGGCCGCCCACGCGGTCGCGGGCCTCCAGCACGGCCACCGATTTGCCGGCCTGGGACAGTCGGCGGGCCGCCATGAGTCCTGCGGGCCCGGCGCCGACAATGACGACGTCGCGTTCAATCGCTTCGGGGGATCCTACGGTTCGCTGTTCAGACATGGTGTGTTCCTTTCACCTTTATGAATGAAATTCATTTCTTGAAGTCGTGCGCAACGGCACGTCATGTTTACTGTTGTTGTTGTCCATCCCCGCGGGTCACCGCGTGTGGAGCCCGGGGTGTCAGGAGGATCAGTGAGTCAGGACGATCGCGCACGCGGCCGAGGAAGGCCCTTGAGCCCCGTGCTGACCCAGCGCAAGATTGCCTCCGCGGCCGTGACCCTGATCCAGAGCCGGGGGTACCGGGCCCTGACCATGTCCGCGCTGGCTGAGCAGCTGGGAGTCTCCGCCTCCGCCTTGTACAACCATGTGGGCTCCAAACGGGACATCATGATCCTCATCCAGGACCGGGTGAACCAGGACATCGATTGCAGCGCCTTCGAGAGTGAGCCCTGGGACGTGGCCCTGGATCAATGGGCCCGCTCCTACCGCGGCGTCTACATACGCAATATCCCGTTGATTCCCGTGATGGCCGTGCTGCCCGTGGCCAACTCCCCGCACACGCTACGCATGTACGAGAAGGTTGCCACGGGCCTCACGCGAGCCGGCTGGCCCGAGCCCTGGGTGGTCAACACCATCGTGGCGGTCGAGTCCCTGGTCTTCGGTTCCGCCTACGACGCCGTAGCGCCCGAGAACATCTTCGACCCCGGCGAACTCAGTGACATCGCCCCGGTGTTCTCCGCAGCCGTTGCGCACCGTGACCTCCTCCTGGATTCCGTACCGGGCGACGACGCCGCCGACGCGCCCGAGGTGCCCCGGGCGCCGTCGCCGGCCGACGTCGCTTTCGATGTGGGCCTGCGGAGTTTGCTGGCCGGATTCCGCCTGGCTCTGGACGCTCTGCACGACCGCGCCGCTGCCGACTAGATCGCGAGCCTCAGACTTCGAGCGAGTGCATCACGTGCTTGACGCGTGTGTATTCCTCGACCGAGTAGAGGGACAGGTCCTTGCCGTGGCCGGAGTACTTGAAGCCACCGTGGGGCATTTCCGAGACGAGGAGCACGTGGGTGTTGACCCACACGCAACCGAAGTCCAAGTCGCGGCTCACGCGCATCGCCGTGCCGTGATCCGAGGTCCACACGCTGGAGGCCAGAGCGTAGGGGACGCCGTTGGAGAGTTCGACGGCCTCCTCCTCGGATGAGAACGACTGCACGGTCAGCACGGGACCGAAGGTTTCCTCCTGGACGAGCACGTCGTCCTGGTGCACGCCCGAAATCACCGTGGGCTCCACGAAGAAACCTGCTGAGCCGTCAACCGGCTTCCCGCCGGTCACGACGGTTGCGTGAGCCGGAATGTTCTCCAGCTTGCCGCACACGTCCGCGTAGTGGCGCTCGTTGTTGAGCGGACCGTAATCGTTCTGGGAGTCGTCCGCGCTGCCGGTGGCAACTTTCTTGGCTTCCGCCGCCAACAGCTCCACGAACTTGTCGTGAACGCTGTCCTGCACCAGGATCCGGGTGACGGCGGTGCAGTCCTGCCCCGCGTTGAAGGTGCCGAAGCCGATCAGCTGTTCCGCCGCGCGCTCCAGATCCGCGTCCGCGAAAACCACGGCAGGCGCCTTACCGCCCAGCTCCAGGTGGGTGCGCTTGACTCCCGCCCCGGCGCTCTTGGCCACGGCCTGACCCGCCCGCACCGATCCGGTGATGGAGACCATGGCCGGCGCGGGGTGCTCGGTGAGGAGCGCACCGGTTCCGCCATCACCCAGGACCACGTTGAGCACACCCGCCGGGAGAACCTCTCCGGCGATCTTGGCCAGCACCAAGGTGGACTCCGGGGTGGTGTCGCTGGGCTTCATCACGATCGTGTTACCCGCGGCGAGCGCCGGGCCGATCTTCCAAATGGCCATCAACAGCGGGTAGTTCCACGGTGTCACCTGAGCGACCACGCCCACCGGCTCACGGCGAACGTAGGAGGTGTGCTCGCTCATGTATTCGGTGGCTGCCTTGCCCTCGAGAGTTCGGGCCGCACCGGCGAAGAACTTGAGGTTGTCAATGCCCGTGTCCACTTCTTCCACACCGATCTGCTCCTTGGGCTGACCGGTGTTGCGGTGCTGAGCTTCCACGAGTTCGTCGCGGTGTTCCCGGAGGCCCTCGGCGAGGTTGAGCAGCGCGTCCTGGCGTTCGGCCGGAGTGGACCGCTTCCAGGTCTTGGCCGCGGCCGCCGCTGCCTCGAATGCGGCATTGACGTCCTCCTCATCGGAGATGGGAGCCACCGCGACCGTCTGCGCGTTGACGGGGTTCACAATGTCGATGGTGTCCCGCCCGTGGGCCTTCACGAACCGACCGTTGATGTGGTTCTGCAGCACCTCTGCCATGGAAATCCTCCCTGCTGATGAGTGCGTATCACGGTGCCCGTGCCGTCACCGTCAGGTGATGCACGGAAATCTGTGGCCCGCACGTCGAGTTGTGTGGATCACTCTAAATGATCGTCATTCATTTTTGAACCCCCGGGAGAACCGCGCATGACTGACACCTAAGGCTTGCCCGTCACCACGGCCATCTCCACCGGGGTTTCCGGCAGGTCGATGGACGTGGTCACCTCACCCGTGGCCAGGTCGACCACGTGGAGTTTCTTGTTCTCCGCATCGGTCACGTACGCGTTGGAACCGGCCACCGTGATGGCGGGACCGGCCTCCTGCCAGTCCTCCTTTTCCTCCCACGGCTCGATCACGTCGATCTTCTGGGTCACCGTTCCGGTTTTCTCATCGATCACGTTGAGCTTGCCGTCGTAGGTCAGCACCAGGGCCTCGCCCTCGGGGCCGCGAGCCAGCGAACGGAACCAGTAGGACGAATCCAGGTCCACCAGCTGATGCGAATCATCGCGCGTGTCGAAAAGCGCCACGCGGGTGGGCCGCTCCTGCTCGGCGGCCTCGTCCACCTTGTAGTCACCCAGCACGATGGGCGATTCCTCCGAGCCGGCCAGGTTACCCGAGCGCGCATAGGAGTCCGCCACGGCGACCTTGTGGAATTCACCGTCGCGGTAGATCACGGGCCCGTTCTCGCAACCCACCATCACGGTGTCGGTGGTCTTGCCGGGTGCCGCCACAGCCTCCCCGTGCACGCCCGGGCAGTCCGTGGTCTCGGCCTTGACCGAGCCGTCCTCATTGAGCACCTGGACCGTATTGCGCTCCTCCTCGGTGCCCTGGGTCGTGAACAGAGTGCCGTCGGCCAACTCGAGCGCCACTCCGTGGTGCGGGTTCTCGGTTGAGGTTTCCTTCGTCTCCGGCATGCCGTCCTTGAGCGCCTCGGAGTCGAAGGTCGTGATGGAGCCGTCCCCGTCACCGAACAGCGTGGTCTTGCCGTTGTGGACCACCACGTGCCCGGCGTGCGAGGCGTCGAAGGTCACGTCGGTCAGCTCGGGCGCGGATTCACGGTAGTGGTAGTGATCGCCGTGTTCCTGCGCGTCCAGGCCGGTGTCGTGCACCCGGAACACATCGCTGTCGCCGACCATCACGTGGCGACCGTCGCCCGCATTGTTGAGCCGCAGGAAACCCTCGTGCTTCGTGTCGTCGATAACCTCGCCGGATTCGGTGTCCACGGTGAGCAGTCCGCCGTCGTAGGCCACCACGGCGCGCGGGGTCAGGCTCGAGACTTCTTTCGCGGCCACTTCACTCGCGGTTTCGCTGGCACTCGGGGACGACGACGCCGCCCCCGCCTCCCCCTTGCCACCCGCCCCACACGCGGTGAGAGCAAGTGCGGCAATGGCCATTGCGGCCATCGTCATGGGCGCGCGACGGCGCGCCTTGGTGGATCCGGACATGGGCGGTTGAGCCCCTTCGGGGGCGTTGTGCTCGATGGTGTGCATGGGAGCACTTTATCTTAAGTGAGTATCGTTCTCATATAAGCCACTCGGTTAGTCGTGCATCGGCCGGTCTGCCGCCACAGGCGGCTCTCCCTTCGCTCCGAAAATCTCCAAGTTGGGCTCCGAAATTCTCCACGTCGGGGCCACCCAATCCCGTCCCTGGACGCCGACGCCGCCCTTCGAGGCATGATGGAACCAGCCGTCACCGTCGCGAGGAGCCACAACATGAGCCCGTCACCGCACACCGTAGGGATTATCGGTCTCGGATCCATGGGAACGCCCATGGCCGGGCACATCATCGACGCCGGGCACGACGTGGTGGTCCTGCATCGCAGCCTGCACAAGGCTGAGGGGGCACGCGCGGTGGATTCACCGCGGCACATGGCGCGCCAGTGCGACGTCGTGATCCTGCTGGTCCCCGGCGCCCCGGAAATTGACGGTGCGCTCGATGAACTCGTCGAGGGTGCCCTTGAGCGCGATCCCGACCACGACCGCCTGATCCTGGCCGTCAGCTCCACGGTCTCCCCCGTGGACATCACCCGCTGGCACCGGGACACCTCGGGTGTGGAGTTCGTGGACGCTCCCATCAGCGGCGGCGAGGCCGGCGCGATCCGCGGGGACCTGTCCATCATGGTGGGTGGCGACGCCGCCGCCGTCGGTTTGGTCTCGGACGTCCTGTCCTCGTGCGGTCGCCCCGTTCACCTGGGGCCGTTGGGATCGGGGCAGGTGGCCAAGGCCTGCAATCAGTTGATTTGCGCGGCCGAGATCGTGGCGATCTCCGAAACAAGTGTGGTGGCCGAACGCGCCGGCCTTGACCTGGCCAAACTGCTCGACCTGCTCCAAAGCGGCTATGCGGGGTCGGTCATCATGAACGACAAGACCCCCAAACTCGTGGCCCACGACTACTCGGTCTCGGCGCAGGCTGCTTTCGTCCACAAGGACGTGTCCGCCTACCTGGACGCCGCCCGGGCCACCGGAACCACATCGGTGCTGGGCGGACCCCTTGCGAGCGCCGCCCAGCAGCTCATTGACGCGGGGCTGGGCGAACGGGACTCCGCGGTGTTCCAGAAGTGGATCGCGGAGCGCGAAGATCCTCATCACTGACCATTACCGGCGCTGCGTGTTGACCGATGCGGGCTCAAATCCCGGTGAGGACGTCCAAGGCAGTGCGCAGCCCCTGCTCCCGTCGGACCGCAGCGCCCGTGCGCCGCGCCGGCTCCCGGTGGGCAAGAGCTTCGCCCACCGCGGGGGCCAGCGCCTCCGGCGTCAGCTCACGGTACGGGATCGGGGCCGCCGCGACCCCGAGCCGGTGCAACTGCCGGCCCCAGAAGTGCTGGTCGACGAGGAACGGCACCGTCACGGACGGAACGCCGGCGCGGGCCACGGTGTGCGCGGTCCCGGCGCCGCCGTGGTGGACGGCCACGGCGGCGCCGGGCAGCACGACATCCAGCGGCGCGGCCGGTACGGCCAGCACGTCCTCACCCCGGCTGTCCTCCGGCAGCGCCAGCCCGCCCCACCCGGTGAGCAGCAGCGTGCGCAGCCCGTGGGCGCGAGCGCTCGCGACGACCGCCCGCCCCCGAGCACCCGGGTCGCCGGCCGCCATGGAGCCGAAGGACGCCACCAGGTACGGGCCGCCGCGCAGGAAGGCCGCCACGGCAGGGTCCGGCAGCGCCTCGGGTGCCGTCTCGTGCCAGGCCCCGGTCAGGTGCACCCGATCCGGCCAGTCGGCGGGCCGGGGCAGCAGGTGCGGGCTGACCGCCATCAGCGTGGCGCGCGAACCCGCGGCGGGCGACGGCGCCCGGCCGCCGGGCAATTGCGCGCACGCGCGCTCGACGTCGGCCCGGAACAGCCGGGCCCCACCCCGAGGTACCGCATAGGTACTGCGGTTGAACCGCCCGGGATCCGGGGAGACGGCGCCCACGGTGGAGAGCACCGACTCGGGAGTTCCCGGCGCGGAGAATTCCCGGGTGGGCGTGGCCACGGGCACGAACTCGGTCAGCACCCGGGGCACGCCGAGGGCGTCGGCCACCGCCGGCGCGGTGAGCACGAGCGGGTGGTGGACCACCAAGTCGGGGCCGAACGCCAGCGTCTCCCGCACCGCGGCGCGAAGCATCTCGCGCATCCCGGGGCGGATCTCGGTGCGGAAGCGGCGCACTGCCGTCCATGGCGAGAGTCCGTGGGTGCGCACCATTCGGTGCAGGTTCATCCCGAGACCCACGGTGTCGATCCCGGACAGCTCTACCCCGGAGTGTTCCGGCGCCCCCAAGCGGACCCGGTGGCCCCGGGCGGTCGCGTAGCGGGCCAGGGCGGCGAAGGGCTCCACGTCGCCGCGGGTACCGGAGGTCAGCAACATCAGGCGCATTGCTCCAGTGTGCCCCAGCGGCGGACCGGGCACGAACCGCCGGGGCGGGCGCTCGTGCTCATGCGCCCGTGTAGGGTGGAAAGTAGGTGCCCACGACCCCGGGTGCACCCGTGTCTGAGGAGGAGCAACGCCCGTGCCCCAGGCATCATTCGTGCCCGCCGTCCGGCGGGCGGTCCACATCTCCCGGCCGGTGCTGTGGATCAACGCCTTCGGCACAGGCATGCTGGGCATGTGGCTGGCGGGCTCGCTGTGGCGGTGGGAAGCGCTGCCGCTGCTGCTCTGGCTGACTCTGCCGTTCAACCTGCTGATCTACGGCGTCAACGACGTCTTCGACCAGGACACCGACGCCCTCAATCCGCGCAAGGGCTCCCTTGAGGGGGCGCGGATCGACTCCGGCGAGGTGCGCACCATCTGGGCCTGGGTGCTCGCCACTAACGTTCCGTTCGTCATATGGTTCGCGCTCACCCTGCCCCCGGCCGCGCTGGCCTGGATCGCAGTGTACGTCCTGGTCTTCGTGTTCTACTCGACCCCGCCCCTGCGCTTCAAGGCCCGGCCCTGGCTCGACTCGCTGAGCAACGCCGCCTACGCCCTGCCCCTGGTGTTCATGGCCTACGCGCTCGACCGTTTGCCCGTGTGGCCTGCGGCGGTGGGCCTGATGGCGTGGAGCGTAGCCAAGCACGCCTTCGACGCCGTCCAGGACATCGAGGAGGACCGGGCGGCGGCCATCACCACGACGGCCGTGCGGCTGGGCCCGCGCGGCACCGGGATCTGGTGCGGGGGCTGGTGGGCCCTGTCCACCGTGTGCTTCGCGCTGGCCAACGTTCCGGTGGCCGTGGTGAACGCACTCATCGCCGGCGGGCTCGTCGGTTCCCTCCTGCGGGACCCGCGCCCGGCCACCGGGCACCGGCTTTACCGGTACTCCATTGCTTTCCCCTACGTCGCCGGCGCCGTGGCCGGGGTGCAGCTGACGGTCGCGCTGTTCTTCGGGGTGTACCCGTGAGCCGCGTCGTCGTTGTGGGCGCCGGCATCGGCGGGCTGACCTCGGCCGCGCTGCTGGGCCGGGCAGGCCACCACGTGACCCTACTGGAGGCCGCCGACCACGTGGGCGGCAAGAGCCGACGCTTCGAGGCCGCCGGGCAGCGGGTGGATACCGGGCCGTCGCTGTTCACGTTCCCGGGCGTGTGGGAGGAGCTGCTGCGCCGCCTCGACGCGCTCGGCGCGGGATCCGGGACGCGAGGGCCGGGGGCACCGACCGCCGCGCAGACCGCGGCACTGGAGCTGGAGCGGTTACCCGACGTCGGCAGCTACTTCTACCGCGGCGAGCGGTGCGAACTGCCCGTGCCGCCCGGACATCCCTGGCACGAGGCCTGGACCCGCTTCGCGGCCGAGCACGGCGGGCTCGGCCCGGACATCACGCGGCTGCTGACCACGGACGTACTGGACCGGGCAGCCTATCCGGCGCTCGGCAGGCTCGGTCGGCTGTACGGGCGGAAGCTGACCACCCGCGACTACCTTGACGGCCTGACTTGGCTGCCGGAGGGCCTGCGCGAGGTCATCGCCATCCACACCCTCAACGCGGGCGTCGGTCCGCAGCGCACCCCGGCGCTGTACGCGTCCATGCCCGCGGTCATGGCCCACGACGGCGTGTGGCTGCCCCGGGGCGGCGTCTACGAGCTCGTCGAGGCCCTGCGGCGCCTGGCCGTGGCCGCCGGGGTCGAGATCCACACCGGAGAACCGGTGACCTCCGTGACCCGGGGCCGGGTGACCACCGCCCGCAGCACGTACCCGGCCGACGTGGTCGTCAGCGGCATCGACGCCCACCGGCTCGGCGGACTGCTCTCCGGCCGGGCGCCCCGCCGACCCCGCAGGCTCAGTTGCTCGGCGGTCGCGGTCTACGCGGTGTTGGACGCCGAGCTGCCCGGGGGCACACCCCGCCACGGCGTGGTCCTGCCCGACCGCCCCGACGAGCTCTACGCCGCTCTGGAGGCCAGGAACGAGCCGGAGCAAACCATGGCCTTCGCCAACTATTATCCGGCCGACACCGTCCACCCGGGCAGTGAACCCACGCTCGCCCTGCTGCTGACCACCCCGGCCAACGGCAAGGCGTACAACCTGGAGGACCCGTTCGTCGCTCGCGAGATCGAGCGCGTGAGCCGGGTCCTCGGGTGGCCACATCCTGTGTCTGACCGGTTCCGTCACGTGCGGATCCTGGACCCCGCGTACTTCGCCGCCCACGGGTCGGAGGGCGGGGCACTGTACGGCGCGGTGCGCGCTCCGTGGCGGGCCGGACCCTTCCACTCCCCCGCCCACCGGAGCCTGCTGCGGCCGTGGCTGTGGCGGGTGGGGGCCTCCGTCCACCCGGGCGGCGGACTGCCCGCGGTGCTGGGCGGGGCGATGATCTCCACCGGGAAACTGCTCGAGCGCCTGGAGCGGGACCGGTCCCGGGCGCCGGCGGACCGGCGCCCGCGCGGGCTCCGGGGACGCCGATAACCGAGGCGTGCTCCGGCCACCGAATCGCTCGCCGCGCTCTGCACGGACGTTGAGAACAAATCGGTTCAGTACATCGCTTATCGTGTTTTTCCGGCGACGCCGGCGGGCACGCGCGCCGACGTCCCCTCTCTACGTCGTGCCCAGTAGCCCAGGCCCCCGATGACCAGGGAGCCCACGCAACCCGCGGCGAGGTCTCCCATGGTGTCCAAGTAGCCCACCTCCACACGCGGGTCCACGAGGGCGTAGCCCGCGAACTCCACGAACTCCCAGAGCAGGGCCAGCACGGCGCCCAAGCTGGTGATCACCGCCACGTGAGCCACAGCGCTGGGGGCGCGGAGCCGACCCCAGCGTTCAAGGGCCCGTAAAGCGAGCTCGGCCAGCACGGCGGTCGCGGCACAGTGCACCACCAGGTCCCAGTGGGCGAACCGCTCGTAGAGGAGGAAAACCGAGCTCCACGCCGCGACCAGCAGCACCAGGTTCGTGGTCACCTCCAGAACCGCCGGCAGCCGGGCCCGCCACATGATCGTGGTGGCCAGGCACACCAGCATCATCACGGCGGCACCCACGGTGTCGGAGAACAGGACGGTGAGCAGCGCGGACAGCGGCGCGAGCCACCGGACGGCCAGGGCGACCCCCCTCATGCGCACCCCACTCCCGACCGCAGCGAAGCCCGGGTGCAGGGATGGGAGTACGCCTTATCGGCCAATACCGTTTCCGGCCGGGCGAAGGTGCCCGACCCGCTCGCAGGCCTCATCCGTCAGTTCTCCTCTGCCAACCATTCCACCGGTCCAACACATCCCACCGGTCCAACACATCCCGCCGTTCACAGGACATACCCTAGAGCGCCACGGCCGACCAGGCGAAACGTTGTGCCATGGGCAAAGAAGTACAACCCGAGCGAAGGGACCGGCCAGAACCTTCGAACACACTTCAGGGCCCATTAGAACCTCGGCACCACGCGGTGAGGGCTCTACTGAGCCTTCACGTGCAGCGGAGGGTTCTAGCGGGCCCTGAGGCGCAGGACCTGACGAGCGCTTACTTGTAGAAGCGGTTCAGGAAACGCGCCACCACGGCGGGACGTTCTTCACCCTCGATCTCAATGGTCGCATCGGCCACCAGGTGCAGGCCGTTGCCCTTGACCTCGGAGACCTCCGTGATGGTCACGGTCATGCGCACGCGCGAGCCCACCTTCACGGGGGAAGTGAAGCGGACCTTGTCCAGGCCGTAATTGACCTTGGTCTGCACGTCGGACACGTCGAAGAGCTCGGACCACATGGGGATCAACAGCGACAGGGTCAGGAAACCGTGGGCGATCGGCGCACCGAACGGCCCGGACGCGGCCTTTTCCGGATCGGTGTGGATCCACTGGTGATCGTCGGTGGCGTCAGCGAACAGGTTCACCTGGTCCTGCGTGATTTCGCGCCACTCGGAAAAGCCCAGGTCCTTGCCCGCGAGGTCGGCAACTTCGGCAAAGGAAGCAACGGTCTTGTCGGTCATGAAATTCTCCTTGAAATGGTGAGTCAGGCCGCGCGCAACGGTGCGAGCGGCGTCGTCGGCGAATCAGGCGAAAGCTGACTTGCCCGTGATGGACCGGCCGACCACGAGCGCGTTGATCTCGTGGGTGCCTTCGTAGGAATAGACCGCCTCGGCGTCCGCGTGGAAACGGGCGACGTCGGTGGCGAGCGTGATCCCGTTGCCGCCGACCACTTCGCGGGCCAGGGCCACGGTCTCGCGCATGTGCAGTGCGATCCACATCTTGGCGAGCGCGGAATCCTCGTCCCGGTACTCGCCGCGATCCTGTTTCTCGGCGAGGTCGGAGACCATCGAGAGGCTGGCCGTGACGTTGCCCAGCATGCGCGCGAGCTTCTCCTGAACGAGCTGGAAACTGCCCAGTGACTTGCCGAACTGTTCGCGGGACCGCACGTAGCGCAGCGCTGCCTCGTACGCGCCGGCCTGGATGCCTGTTGCGATCCACGCGACGTCCGAGCGCATGACGCGCAGCATGGCCGCGACGTCCTTGAACGAGTTGCAGTTCTGCAGCCGCTGCGCCTCGGGAACCCGCACGTTCTCGAGCGTGATGTCCGCGTTCTGCATCATGCGCAGTGCGGTCTTGCCGTGGATCTTCTCGAGCGTCACCCCGGGCGCCTCGCGATCCACGAGGAACGCCTTGACCTGACCGTCGGCCACGTCGCGGGCGAACACGGCCAGATAATCGGCGGTGAACGCACCACCGATCCAGCGCTTGGCGCCGTTGATGATCCACTCGTCACCCTCCCGTTCGGCCGCGGTGGCCAGCCCGCCGGCAATGTCCGAACCGTGCTCCGGTTCGGTCAGGCAGAACACACCGGTGGTTTCGAACGAGGTGATCTTGGGGTCCAGCTCGGCGAACTGCTCCGGGGACGCTCCCACGCGGCACGTGGTGCGGAACAGGCCCGCCTGCGCCGTGTAGAACGTGGCCATGGAGGCGTCCGTGCGGGCCAGTTCGAAGATCCGGAACCCGTGGTACAGCGAGCGCGGAGCACCTTCGATCTCATCCGGGGTCATCAGGTTCAGCCCGTACAAGGACGGCGCGATCTGGTAGGGGAACTCGCCCTTCTCCCAGTACTCGGCCACCAGCGGCGTGATCTCGTTCTCAAGCACCGTGCGCAACCGCAGGATGGGTGCACGCTCGGCCTCGGTCAGCCGGTCGGCAATGCCGTACGGGTCGCAGTCCGGGTACAGCTCGCTCATGTCCGCTCCACCTTTTGCGCCTGGGCCGCCTTCTCGGTGGCGTACTTCTTGGCCGCGACGACGGCGCCGCCCTCGCTGGGTTCGTAGGGCTCCTGCAGTTCCCCGAGGCCGAAGAGCCGCAGGGCATTGCCCTTGAGGATCTTGGGCTTGACCTGGTCCTTGAAGCGCTGCTGCTCGAAAGCACCCAGCCACTTCTGCGGGGTGATCAGCGGGTAGTCGGTGCCGAAGAGCACCTTGTCCTGAAGCATCGAGTTGGAGGCGCGCACCAGTGACTCCGGGAAGTACTTGGGCGACCAACCGGACAGGTCGATCCACACGTTCGCCTTGTGGGTGGCGATCGAGTTGGCCTCGTCCTGCCACGGCACCGACGGGTGGGCCATGATGACCTGCAGGTTCGGGAAGTCAGCGGCCACCGAATCCAGCAGCAGCGGGTTGGAGTAGCCCAACTTGATCCCGTAACCACCCGGCAGACCGGCACCCATGCCGTTCTGACCGGTGTGGAACAGGGCGGGGACGCCGAGCTCCTGGATGGCCTCATAGATCGGGTAGTGCTTCTCCTCCGAGGGGTCGAAACCCTGCAGCGACGGGTGGAACTTGAAACCCTTGACCCCGAATTCCTCGACCAACTGCCGGGCACGCTCCACGGCCTGCGGAACCTGGAGGGGATCCACGGAACCGAAAGGGATCAGCACGTCGTTGTTGCGCGCTGCACCTTCCGCGATCTCCTCGATCGAGTTGGGCTCATGGCCCAGTGCGGTGGTGGCGTCCACGGTGAACACGACCGCGGCGAGGTTCCACTCACGGTAACGCTCGGCAATGGTGTCCAGCGACGGGGAGCGGTCCTCCGCCTTGAAATACTTGGCGGACGCATCCGTCAGGGCCTGGGGCAGTGACGCGTGGCCGTGGTCCGAGCACTCGATGTGCACGTGCACGTCAATGCCGTCCCGCTGGGCGAGCTCTGCACCGAATTCATAACGCATGGTGATTTCCCTTCAGTTCAACAGGTCCGGAACGTGACTCAGCCCTGCGTGGGCTGAAGTTCCTCGGGCAGCGGGGGCATCTTCTCGCCGCAGGTCTGCAGCTTTCCCTCGAACAAACCGTGGGCCTGCTCGGCCAGGGCTTCGTAGCTCCAGCCGCCCTCCCGGTACTCGGTGACCAGCAGAGTCGGGTGGCTGAACAACTGGAGGCGGTCGCCACCGGCACCAATGGCCTGGCCGGTGACGTCAGCGGCGTCGTCGGAAGCCAACCAGGTGATCAGTCCTGCCACGTCAGCGGCGGTGCCGAAACCCAGGTCGTGTCGGAAGAAGGAGGGCATGGCCTCGCCGCGCTCGTCCGCCTCGACAGCCTTCTGGAAGAACGGGATGGTCTTGGTCATGGCGGTGGCGGCCACGGGAATCACGGCGTTGGCGGTGACCCCGACCTTCTTCATCTCCAGGGCGAAAGTGCGGACCATGCCCACGATGCCCGCCTTGGCGGCCGCGTAGTTGGTCTGGCCGAAGTTGCCGTACTGGCCTGTGGGCGAACCGATCGCAATGATGCGCCCGGCCACGCCGTTCTCCTTGAAGTAGCGGTAGGTTTCGCGCACGCAGGTGAAGGTGCCGCGCAGGTGAACCTTGATGACCAGGTCGAAGTCCTCGTCGGTCATCTTCAGCAGTGACTTGTCACGCAGCACGCCGGCGTTATTGACCAGGATGTCCAGGCGACCGAAGGCATCCACAGCGCCGTTGACCAGCGCGGTTGCGGCCGCGGTGTCACCCACGGGGGCGACGACGGCCACGGCCTTACCGCCCTCGGCCACGATGGATTCCACGGCGGCGTCCGCGGTGTCCTGGTTGACGTCATTGATCACGACGGACGCGCCCTGCCGAGCGAGTTCCTGGGCGTAGGCCAGGCCCAGGCCTTGGCCCGACCCGGTGACGATGGCGACCTTGCCGGCCAGTGGTGACTGAGTCATGTCTGCTCCCGAATTCAGTGCTGCGGTTCACAATGTGCTGTGTCCATCGCATCTCATTTCGTTGATCATGTCAATGATCAATATTCTCCATTACTTAGCGTCTTGCCGGTACTATGGACGCATGCCGCACACACTGAGAGAATCCGATCTTTCGCAAGAGCCCGTGTTTCTCATGGCGCGCGCCAGTTCATTGGGCTCGGCCACAGCCAACCGGTCCCTGGCAAATCTGGGCTTGAAGGTGCGCCACTACTCGGTGTTGTCCCTGGTGTGCGGAAAGAAGCACCCCACGCAGCGCGAGTTGAGCTACCACCTGGTGCTGGATCCCAGCCAGATCGTCCTGATCGTGGATGCCCTGGAGAAGCGGGGCCTGGTCCACCGTGAGACCGACCCCAGCGACCGCCGTTCCAAAATCATCGTGCCCACGGCGCAGGGGCAGAAGCTCTATCAGGAGGCGAAGGTCGCCGTGGAGGCATCATCGAACTGCACGCTCTCGAACCTCTCGGACGAGGAACGCGCCAGCCTGCTGAATATGCTCCGGAAGATCTCACTGGACTGAGTGTCCGGCGAATCGGCCTCAGCGTGGCTCCAGCGTCCACTCGCCGTCCGCGTGCACCATGATGACTTGCTCGGCAGAACCCGCCGTGACATCCAGTTCCACGGGGCCCGTTCCGTATTCGAACTGGGTCCAGCTGCTCAGATCGTCCTTGTCATACACCTCAACCCGGGGAACGCCTTCCTCCGAGGTGAACCGATAGTCCTGCTCCTCGCCGGCCGGGAGTGCCACGACCGCGGGTCCGCCACCGGTGATCTCCGCGCCGCGTTCGACACGCGGCATCTGGGAGGCGGGGAACCCCTGAACCTTCCATTCGGTGTCACTGTTGCCCTCGGGGTAGATCACCGTGGTTTTGGGTGCATTCGGATCCGCGTCGATCAGCATCATGCCCGTCTGCCCGCTATTGACGGCGCCCAGGTGCTCGGTCATGTCCCCGCCCTTGCTTTCGTAGGCATTGAGGAAAACTCCGGCATTTTCGCGGTCGCTCGTGACGGACCAGGTGATCAGCAACGGGCCCTCGTGCTCCGGGACCTCGATCGCATACTCGCTCTTCTCCTCCAACACCGTCTCCTCGAACGCGCCTTCCCGGGTGAACAGGGCACCCTCGGTCGGCACCTCCAGGTTGCCGCCGCGGGCCATGGGGCGCGCGGGCTCGGTGGTTCTCGCGGGGCTCTGTGCGTTCGACGTCGCGGCCGACGGCGACGCGCTCGGCTCGCGTTCCTGCGTCGCGGTCGGTTGGGCGACCGCCGTGGTCGGAGGGGGTGCGGGCGGGTCCTCCCCGCCGCCCGGAAGCAGCGTGGGGGCGACCCTCGTGATGGCCCACAGCAGGGCACCGAGAAGCAGAAGGCCGAGGAGCGCCGCGAGGCCGATCAACCCAATGGCGGTCTTGACGGATGTGCCTTCGCGGGCTCTGGGCACACCGTAGGCCGGAACGTACTCTTGCGGTTTTTCATCCGGTGAGCCGTCCTGCGGAGGCTCGTTCGGACCTGATGGGGGTGTGTAGGACGAGCTCATGAAAACCTCCGGGGGGATCGGTACTGTCATGTTTCCATGCGCCCTAACCATTTGCGCATAGGCTGGCAGTACCGCCACATGGTCAGCATGCTGACCGGTGGTGACGCCCGCGACCGACCTACCCCCCTGAGGTGTTTGCGCCATGCGCCGACTGTCCACCGTTCTCGCCACTGCCGCCTGTGCAGCCCTTCTGCTCTCCGGGTGCGGCACCGGGGAATCCGCATCCCCAGACCAGGCGACCAGCACGCAGAACGGAACCGCCGCGGCGTCGGCGTCGCCCGAGGCAACGCCCTCGCCCACGCAACCGCCCGAGCTGATCGGCGGCGGAACCGAGCTGTTCCCCGATCGACGCTTCGTGGCGCTCTACGGGCACCCCGGAACGCCCGGGCTGGGCGCGTTGGGCGAGCAAGGACCGGAGGCCTCTGCGCAGCGCGCCATCGAACTGGCCAAGCAGTACCAGCCGTACAGCGAAGAAAAGGTCATCCCCGCCTTCGAGATCATTGTGACGGCGGCGTCCTCGGAACCCGGAGCGGACGGCAATTACTCCAACGAGGTCCCCGTGGATCACTTCATCCCCTACATTGAGGCCGCCGAGAAGAACGGCGTGTACGTGGTCCTCGATCTGCAGCCGGGCCACACCGATTTCCTGACTCAGGCCAAGATCTATGAGGAACTCCTGAAGCGACCCAACGTTGGCCTGGCGCTGGATCCTGAATGGCGTTTGGCTCCGGGTCAGGTGCACATGCAGCAAATCGGCTCGGTCTCCGCGGATGAGATCAACAAGACCACCGAGTGGTTGGCCGAACTCACCGCGGAGAACAACCTGCCGCAAAAAGTCGTGATCCTGCACCAGTTCTCCATGTCCATGATTCAGGATCGCGAGAACATCAAGACCGACCACCCCGAATTGGAACTGGTTCTGCACGCTGACGGCCACGGCACTCCGGAATTGAAAATGGAGACCTGGGGCGTGCTGCAACAAGGCCTGCCCGAGGATATCCGCATGGCGTGGAAGAACTTCTACGACGAGGACACCCCCACGTTCACACCGGAGCAGACGTACAACATTGAGCCCAAGCCGTGGTTCGTGTCCTATCAGTGACCGCCCCTGACGTTGCCCGCTGTAGATCCACGGACCAGTTGGGTGCTCGCTGTGGGCGAAATAGCAGGTGCTGCCTCTTCCCCTCCCAGCCAAGCCCGTCTACATTGTAGGTATCTGTTCGTCCGACGAAAGGAAGTGCCTATGGGACTCGGCGATAAAATCAGTAATGCTGCGGAGAAAGCGTCCGGATCCGCCAAGGAAAAGCTTGGTGATGCCACGGAGAACCGCGATATGCAGGCTGACGGCGCATCCCAGAAGGCTTCTGGTGGCGCAAAGCAGTCCGTGGAAAACGTCAAAGACGCCGGCAAGAACCTGAAGGACGGACTCAACTAGGTTCCGCACCACGCAATCTTTTGACCCGAAGACCCCCACCACCGGTGGGGGCCTTCGGCATGCGCGGCACCCCTACCGCAGCACCAGACGAACCGGTACGGTGTGGAATCCTCCGGCGGGGTGTTGGGCACCCACCATGTCCCCTGCCGGTTCGATCCTCTCGGTCAGGTCGAAGACCCGCTCGAGGAGAACCTTCAGTTCCAGCCGCGCCATGGGGGCACCGGGGCACACGTGGATGCCGGCGCCGTACACGAGATTTTGCTGGGGGTCGCGGTCCAGACGGAACTCATCGGGGTCGCCGAAGACCTCTTCGTCCCGGTTGGCCGAACTCCACATCAGGGTGATCTTGGACCCTGCGGGCACCTCGCGACCCGATAGCTCGACGTCACGTGTGGTCACGCGACGGTTGGTTACGAACGGGTCCTCGATGCGCTGAATCTCGTCCGTGGCGGCCACGATCTGTTCCGGGTTCTCGCGCAAGTGCCGCTGCACGTCCTGGTGCGCGGCCAGGTAACCCAGCACGATCCCCACCGCGCCCGCAATGGTGGACAGCTCACCCACCGTCCAGTTACGCACGATGCTCACGATCTCGTCCTCGGTGAGTTTCCGGTCGTACACCGTTTCATGCAGTAGCCGCGAGGTGTTGTCCTGATCCGCCGGGGCGTTACGACGCTCGTCGAGCAGCTGCCGGATGTAGCCGTCGAACTCGAGCGCCACCTCGGCCGTGCGCGAACGATCCCGCGACGTAGTGGCCTCGTGGTTACGGTGCACCCACCGCTCCAACTCCGGCTCCAATTCGCGTGGCCAGCCCATGAATGCGGACTGGCAGCGCAGGGCGAACGGGTTCGCCAGTTCGGACATGACCTCCACGGTCACAGATTCCCCGGCGCCCGACGCCGCCGCCTCGCCTTGCGCGCCCGAGGTCACCGGGACGGCGTCGTCGGTGAGCTCCTGAAGAAGCTGCGCCGTGAGTGCCTGGAGAGCGGACTCGAACTCGGCCATTTTCTCGGGCGTGTAATAGCGGTCGACCACCTCTCGAAAGACCGTGTGCTCCGGGCGGTCCATGCCGTTGGGCACGGCAACGTGGTGGGAGACCGCGCTGGAAAATGTCTCGGGATCGTGGAGAGCGCGCGAGACGTCCTCGTGGCGGAACAGGGACCAGTTCAGGGCCTCGGAATGCGCCACGGGGCACGTGCCGCGCATGCGGTCGTACGCGGCGGTCTGATTCACGCGCACGCTCGGGTCGCTCGGATCCCAATCCTGCGCCTGTTGCGTTTCAGTCAACGAAAGTCCTCCTCGGAGCCACGGTGTTCACACTCATTATTCGTCCATGACATGCGTATTTTCAGGGGCTCGGAGAGTCTCGTTGTTCACATTTTCACCAGTTGCTGCCCATATGCTGGAGGGGAGAACCGCAACCCAAGGAGGCACACCCACCATGATCTTTATCGTTGTGAAATTCGATGTGAAGCCCGAGCACGCGGACAACTGGCCGCAGCTGGTCGAGGAGTTCACGCGGGCCACCCGCGCCGAGACCGGCAACAAGTGGTTCGACTGGTCACGCAGCATCGACAACCCCAACGAGTACGTGCTCGTGGAGGCCTTCAACGACGACGCCGCCGAGGCCCACGTGAAATCCGACCACTTCACCACGATGACCGAGCAGTTTCCGCAGTACCTCGGCTCCACTCCCCGCATCATTTCCCGTCAGATCGACGGCGACGGGTGGGATGAAATGGGCGAGCTGAAGGTCCGGTGACCCACTCCGGTGAACTGATCGGCCTGGACATCGGCGGCAGCACCACACGCGGGGTGCTGTTCCGCGGTGGCCAGGCCGTTCGCCATTCCAGGGGCCCCAGTGCCAACATTCAGAACGTCTCGCCGGAGGCCGCCGCGGCTGCGCTGCGCGAGGTGTTCCGCGGCTTGGCAGCTGAGCCTTCCGTTCCCGTGGTCGCCGGTGCCGGTGGTGTGGACACCCCCGCCGACGCCGCCCGGCTCGAAGGTCTCATTCGTTCGGCGTCCGGGGTGCCCTCCGCGGTGCCCGTCACCGCGGTGCACGATACTCGCCTGATCCTTGCTGCGGGTGGTCACACCACTGGAATCGCGGTGATTGCCGGAACCGGCTCCGTGGCCTGGGGTATTGATTGCACCGGTCGCGAGCGCCGCGCCGGCGGGTGGGGCTATCTCCTGGGAGATGAGGGCAGCGGCTACTGGTTGGGCCGTGAAACTGTTCGCGCCGTACTGCGGGCAAACCAACGCGAGCCCGGTGCCGCACCGGACCCGTTCACTCGCGCGGTACTGTTACACACCGGCGTTCCTTCCGCAGTGGATCTCATTGCCGCCTTCCACGACCGCCCGGAGCGTTCTTTCTGGGCGAGCCTGTCCCGCACGGTGGTGGAGTGCGCCGCGAACGGTGACGCAACCGCGTTGGATCTGACCCATCGCGCCGCGACTGAGCTCCACTCGCTGGTCATGACGGTTGCGGAACATCTGGACGGGCCGTTGCCCGTGGTGCTGGGCGGCGGGCTTGCCCGCACGGTGGTGGGCGAGCGACTGTGTGAGCTTCTCACTGAGTCCGATGTGCCGGACGTGACCGTCCTGGACCGGGAACCCGTGTTGGGCACCCCGGTACTGGCGCGTGCCGTGTGGGGCTGACAGGTTAGGGGAAGTTCCGCTGCGCCCCAGGTCAGGGCGCGGATTTACTACCAAAAAGTAATATTGACCGATCGGTCGTTTTATCCTTGACAACCTCCGGGGCGGGCTAGAGAGTGAACTCCGTAGCGTGATTCACCTCACTTTTCCAGGAGACACTGTGCCCACACTCAAGACCCGAATTCTGGTGCCCGCGTTGGCGGTCGCACTCATGGCGGGCACCACCGCAGTCCCGGCAGCCGCGGCCCCCGTCGCGTTACAGAACGCCCAGCACGGCCACGGCAAGGGCCCGAAAGAACACGTCGAGAAGAACGTGACCATCAAGCGTGACAACTACGGTGTCCCCCACGTGTATGCCAAGACCGTCGGTGGTCTCTACACGGGCTATGGGTATGCGGTGGCGCAGGACCGGATGTTCCAGATGGAAATGGCCAAGCGCTCCGTGCTGGGCACAGCCGCGGAAGTGATCGGTGAGAGCGGCGTCGACAATGACAAGCGTTCCCGCGCGACACTCGATCCCGAATCCATTCAGCAGCAGATCGACCAGCTCTCCGAGGACGACCGCGCGGTGCTGCGCGGATACGCCCGCGGGTACAACAAATACGTGGACAAGGTCCTCGCGGACCAAGCCAACCTGCTGCCCAAGCAGTTCACCGATTTCGGTTTCCAGCCCTCGCACTTCACCGAGTACGACGTGGCAATGATCTGGATCGGCACCATGGCCAACCGGTTCTCGGATTCCACGAGCGAGGTGGAGAACCTCAAGGTCAAGAACCAGCTCATTGCCGAGCACGGAGCGGATGAGGGCGCCAAGCTGTTCGACCAGCTGATCTGGACGGAAGACCCTAGCGCGCCCACTACCGTTCCGCGTGCCGAATCCGTATCCACCCAGTCCTCCGGATCACATGCGCTCGCTCCGATCGACCCGTCCGTACAGGACAGTTCCGCGGACACCGCCGCAGCGTTCGGAGGTCAGGGTTGGCCCCACGCGGCACCCGAAGCGTCGAACATTTGGATGGTGGGCAAGGAGAAGTCCACGGACGGCGGTTCCACGCTGCTGAACGGCCCGCAGTTCGACTGGTTCAACCCGTCCTACGTGTACGGGATCGGTTTGCACGGCGCGGGCATCGACGTCACCGGCAACACACCGTTCGCTTATCCGTCCATCCTTTTCGGCACCAACAAAGACATTTCGTGGGGCGCAACGGCCGGTCCGCTCGACGTCAATGACATCTACCAAGAAGACCTCAACCCCGCGAACCCTAAGCAGTACATGTTCGACGGGCAGTACCGGGACATGGCGGAACGCACCGAACAGATCGCGGTCAAAGGCTCCGCACCCGTGGACTTCACCGTGCAGTCCACGGTGCACGGAACCGTGACGGCCACGGACCCGCAGAACAACTCCGCCTACTCCAAAAAACGCGCGTGGAAGGGCACCGAAGTGCAGTCCCTCCTGGGCTGGGTCAACGTCATGAAGGCCAAGAACTGGGACGAGTACCTTGCGCAGGCCGAGAAGGTGGGCATCACCATTAACTGGTACTACGCGGACAAGAGCGGAAACATCGGCTACGTCTCTCCGGGCAAGCTCCCCGCACGGCCGGAAAACCAGGACTTCCGTGTACCGGCCAAGGGTGACGGAACCATGGAATGGCAGGGCTTCCGCCCGTTCGAGGACAACCCCAAGACGTACAACCCCGAACAGGGCTACGTGGCCAACTGGAACAACCAGTCTGCGGCCGGTTTCAATTCCGACAGCGGCAACTGGTCCTCGGTGGACCGCTTCAACGAGATCACGTCCCGGTTGGAATCCCAGGAGAAGTTCACTCCGCAGGAAATCTGGGACATCAACAAGGAAACGTCGTTCGCGGACCTCAACATTCGCTACCTCCGCCCGCACCTGGAGACGGCCATCGAGTACGTTCCGGCCGGTGACCAGCTTCGCTCGGACGCCAACATCCTGCTCGAATGGGACGGACAGACGGTCGACCAGGACAAGGACGGCAACTACGACGGCGCCGCCCCCACCATCATGCGCACCTGGCTGCCCAAGCTTTCAGAGGCTGTCCTGAAGGATGATCTGCCGCAGGCGGTCTACGACCAGTACGCCGCCTCGATCTACCGCAAGCCCGGCGGATCCGTCCGGCCGGCGGAGACCACCAAGCTGCTGTCCAATGCGTTGGCGGGTGAGGACTCCGCGGTGCCTCAGAGCGTGGACTTCTTCAACGGAGAGGACCACGGGAAGGTGCTTCGTGACACCTTCAAAGCTGCGACCGATGAGCTGCGTGAGACGCGCGGTGACGACCCCGCCGCATGGGTCACCCCGGTGATCCCCCACGAGTACAAGACCAAGAATTTCATGGGGATCCCGCAGGCCGATCCGTCCGAGGCACTCAGCACGCATCAGTACATGAACCGCGGTACGGAGAACAACCTGGTGCACCTCAACCCCGAGGGCGCGAGCATGTGCGTGGCTGCTCCCCCGGGTCAAAGTGGTTTCGTGGCCCCTGATGGAACCAAGTCACCGCACTATCAGGACCAGTTGGAGCTGTACACGAACTTCGAGTGCAAGGAAGAGAACCTCTACAAGAACCAGCTCGCCCAGAACCTGGAATCCGTGACCAACGTCAAGTAAGCGCCACGGGGAACGGACCCGGACTCAGCTACCGAGTTCGGGTCCGTCCTATCTGCAACAGCGCCCTACTTCGTGTACTCGTAGAACCCCTCACCGGACTTGCGACCGAATTTGCCCTCGGCCACGAGCTTGGAGATGGACTCGTTGGGCTTGTCCTCCTCGGCTCCGGTTTCCTGGTAGGTGGCCTGGGCAATGAAATCAATGACGTCCAGGCCCACCATGTCCATGAGCTCGAACGGGCCCATGGGATGACCCAGCCCGGTGCGGATCGCGCCGTCGATGTCTTCCTTGGAGGCGTAACCGTTCTCGTAGAGGAACAAGGACTCCTTGTTGATGGCGCCCATCACTCGGTTGGCAATGAACCCGGGGATCTCACGGTTGATGAGCACCGGTTCCTTGCCCATGCGGCGGGCCAGTTCCATGGCCACGTCCACGGTGTTGTCGCTCGTGGACTCATGGCGAACCACTTCCACGCACTTCATGACCAAGGCGGGATTGAAGAAATGCATGTTGCACACCTGCTCCGCTCGCCCGCTGGCATCGGCCACCTTGGACGACCCCAGGGTCGAGGAGTTGGTCGCGAGGATTGCGTGCTGCGGCGCCAGGGAACCCAGGGACTCAAAGATGCCACGCTTGATGTCCAGGCGCTCGGTAGCGGCTTCGATCACGAAATCCGCGTTGGCGGCCGCGCGCTCGAGGTCCGTTTCCCACACCAGGTTGGCCAGAGCGGCGTCGGCGGTGGCTTGCTCGAGCTTGCCCTTGGCCACGCGGGACTCGGCCCAGCCGCGCATCTCGGCGGAGGCGGCGTCGAGCATGTCCTGGCTGATGTCCTGCACCGTGGTCTGGTACCCGGCCAGGGCTGCGGTCATCGCGATCTGGCGGCCCATGGCACCGGCGCCGATCACGGTGATCTTCTTGATGCTGTCGATGGTGATGCTCATGCGGAAGTCTCCCTCGAACTCGAACGCGGATTCGGATTCGAACTCACATTCGGATGCGAACTCGGTCCTGAAACGGGGGCGCCCGCGACGGAATCCGCCGCGAGCGCCGAGTGGAACGTGTCGATCAGCGGAAGGCCGGCTCGCCGGTGAGGTGCTGGCCGAGGATCAGGGTGTGGACCTCGTCGGTGCCCTCGTAGGTGCGCACGGACTCGAGATTGTTGGCGTGCCGCAGCGGCGAGTAGTCCAGGGTGACGCCGTTGCCGCCCAGGATGGTGCGAGCCTCGCGCGCGATCGCGATGGCCTCGCGGCAGTTGTTGAGCTTGCCCACCGAGATCTGGTGGTTCTGCAGCGTGCCGGCGTCCTTCATGCGGCCGATCTGCAGCGCGAGCAGGAAGCCCTTGTTGATTTCCAGGGCCATGTCCACGAGCTTCTGCTGCGTGAGCTGGTAACCGGCCAGGGGCTTGTCGAACTGCATGCGCTGCTTGGAGTAGTCCAGGGCAGCCTCAAAAGAATCGCGGGCAGCACCCATGGCACCCCAGATGATGCCGTAGCGGGCCTCGTTGAGGCACGAGAACGGACCGCGCAGACCCTTGGCATCGGGAAGCATTGCGCTGGCAGGCAGGCGCACATCCGTCAGCTCGATCTCACACTGGATGGACGCGCGCATCGACAGTTTGGGTTCGATGGGCGTGGCCTTGTAGCCGGCGGTGTCGGTGGGCACCACGAAACCGCGGATGCCGTCATCGGTCTGCGCCCAGATCACGGCCACCTTGGCCACGTTCGCCAGGCCGATCCAGCGCTTGGTGCCGTTGAGCACCCAGTCATCGCCGTCGCGCTTGGCGTTGGTGGTCATCGAGGACGGGTCAGAGCCGGCGGTCGGCTCGGTCAGGCCGAAGCAACCGATCGCCTCACCGGCCGCCATCTGCGGCAACCACTCCTGTTTCTGCTCCTCCGAACCCCACTTGTATATGGCACTCATGGCCAGCGAACCCTGAACCGACACGAACGTGCGCAGACCCGAATCTCCGGCCTCCAGCTCCGCGCCGGCCAGGCCGTACTCCACAGCCGACCGACCCGCGCAGCCGTAACCTTTGAGGTGCATGCCCAGCAGGCCCAATTTGGCCATTTCCGGCACGATCTCCAGCGGAAAATGGCCGTCCGCGAACCACTGGGCAATGTTGGGTTTGATCTGCGCGTTCACGAATTCGCGAACGGTCTTGCGCAGCTCGAGCTCCTCGGCGGTGAGCAGGGAATCAAAACTAATCAGATCTGAGGGGTCCGTGGGCAGCTCTTGGGTGGTCATGGTGCTCCTTTGCATCAATGGTCATGCCTGTATTGGAGGGGCCCGGAGCAGACTGCGGCCGCGCCCGATATGCATTTGTGACTCACGGTACGCGGAGAGCGCCGCTCGCGAAACTTTACTGCGTCAGCCCCGGTTTTTATATCGGTTGCCTAAGAAATTCGTTGGAGCCACTCAACCACCGATTCCGTGTGCTCCCCGAGCTTCGGTGGTGCCACGGTGGGTGATGGGAGGGGCGGTTCCCAGGTCACGGGGTGCCGGAATTGGCGGCCCACGGTCTGCCCGGAGGCGTCCTGAACGTCCACGGTGGGGTCGAGTCCGAGGTCTTCGGCCAGGGCCACACCGTCATCAATGCCGCCCACCTTGCCCGCGGGCAGCCCCGCGCCGGTGAATACGTCCGCCCAGTGCTGGGCGGTCTGTGCCGAGAGGGCTTCTTCGAGCAGGGGCACCAGGGTCTCGCGATGGGCCACGCGGGCGGAGTTGGTGGCAAAGCGCTCATCTTCGGCAAGACCGGGCACCCCGAGTGCCGCAGCCATGCGAGCAAACTGACCGTCGTTTCCGATGGTCACCGCAAGGGGCCCGTCCGAGCACTCCAACAACTGGTAGGGGACGATCGACGGGTGGTCGTTGCCCATGCGCGAGGGAACCTTGCCCGCACCCAAGTAGGCCTGACCCTGATTGACCAGTGCCCCCTGCAGACTGGAGAGCAGGTTGATCTCCAAGTGCGCGCCGCGCCCATTGTTCCGTCGCCGGGCCTCCAGGGCGGACAGCACCCCGATGGTCGTGTCCTTGGCACACAATACGTCCACCAGAGCCACGCCCGCCTTGTAGGGAGAACCGGCGGGGCCGGTAATGCTCATGAGTCCGCCGACCGCCTGCACCAGGAAGTCGTAACCGGCCAGATGGCGGCCCCCGGCGGATCCGAACCCGGACATCGAGGCGTAGACCAGTCCGGGGTTCTCGTCACGTAAATCCTCGTAACCCAGCCCCAGTTTGGCCAGCCCACCGGGTTTGAAGTTCTCGACCAACACGTCCGCCTTGAGGGCCAATTTTCGCGCGAGCGCGAGGTCCTCGGGATCCTTAAGATCCAGGGCCACGGACTCCTTGTTGCGGTTGGCGGACTCGAAGTAGGTAGCTCCGGTGTCGGACCACGGCGGTCCCCAGCTGCGTGTGTCATCGCCCGCCCCGGGGCGTTCCACCTTGATGACGCGCGCACCGAGATCCGCCAGTGTCATGGTGGCCAGCGGACCGGCGAGCACGCGCGAGAAATCGGCGACCAGAACGCCGTCGAGCGGGAGGGTGGTGCCGGGCTGTTCACCCGCCTGCCGCGTGGCGGTTTCCTGAGCGTGCGTGGGTTGGGACACTGGGCCTCCTTGCCGAGTTGTGGTTCACCCCACACTCTAAGGGGCTGCGGGGACGCGCATAACCCGCGCCTGCCGCGGCTCGGCCGGCGCGACCCGCGTTCACGCCAACTCGCCCTGCGCCACCCGCGTCAGCACCCCGGTGAGCATGTCCAGTCCGGCAAGCATGTCCTGGTCGGAGGTGAATTCGTACTCGTTGTGCGTAATGCCCTTGTGCGACGGGACGAACAACATCACCGCGGGCATCATGTCTTTCACATTCGTGGAGTCGTGGCCGGCCAGCGTCATGATCCGCGTGTACGGCAGCCTCAGTTCCCGCACGACCTGCTCCGCGAGTGCCACTCCGTCCGGCGCGTAGTCCTTCACGTCCCACGCGTTGCGGCTCAGCGTCTCGATGTCCACGTTCGCCTCCGACGCCGCCGTGGTGACCTCCCGCGCGAAGGCGGCGTCCGCGGCGTCGAGCCGGGCGGCGTCGGGGCTGCGCAGGTCGATCAGCAAGCGTGCCTCGCGCGCGACCGCGACGGGTGAATTGGGCAGGATCAGCAACTCACCGCACGATGTGATCACGTCGTGTTCGAGTGCGATCCGGCGCGCCGCCGCAATCAACAAGGAGGCACCCAGCAGCGCATCCTTGCGGTCCTCGATCAGCGTGGCGCCGGTGTGGGACTGCTCACCGGTGACCAGGAATTCATACTTGCGCGCACCCCACGTGGCCTCCACCAGGCCGATGGTCTGCCCGTTCTCCTCCATGGACTTGCCCTGCTCGATGTGGATCTCCACGTACGCCGCCGCCTCGGGAATGCTCTCGGTGCCACGCTGACCCAGGGTGTCGAGGGCGTCCCGCACGGTCACGCCGTGAACGTCCTCGGTGGCCAGCGCGGTCTCCAGCTCGAGTTTGCCCGTGTACACCAGGCTGCCCATCATGGACGGCTTGAATCGGCAGCCTTCCTCGTTGAACCAGTTCACGACGCACAGGTTGTACGCCAGCTCCAGTTCCCCCGCCGACGCCGCTCGGTACAGTTCCGCGCACACGCTCGCCCCGGCGAGCACGCCGTAGGCGCCGTCGAACCGGCCGGCCCTGGGTTGGGAATCAAGGTGCGATCCGACCAGAACGTGCGGGGCGCCGGGGTGGAGTTCGAACGTGCCGAACTGGTTCCCGATCTCGTCGTAGTGCACCGTGGCACCGCGCGCCGCCAACCAGCCGGCGAACCACTGACGGTTCAGTCCGTCCGCGGCCGTGCTGGCCTGGCGTTCGACACCGCCGGAGTCCAGCCCGCCATTGCGGGACATGAGCTGAAAATCATGCAGGAATGACCGATGCAGTGCGGACATGAGCTCTCCCGGGTTAGGAACCAGTTGCGGTCATCGTACGCGTGGGGCGGCACGCGCTCAGCGAGCGGAACGATTGTCTCCCCAGAGCTTCTCGGTACCGCTCACCAGCAGGACACCGCAGCACATCCACACGGCCGCGGCGGGGCCCAGTGGAGCGGCGAGCAACGGGAGCACCACCTGACCCAGTCTGTTGCCCATGAGCCGCACGGCCAGGGCGGAGCCACGCCAATTGGACGGCACGGACGTGGTGATCATGGTCATCGTCAACGGTTGTCCCAACCCCAGAAGAAAACCACCAATGGCCAAGAATGCGGCCGTGATCCAGAAATGCTCAAAGAACAAGGGCGGGATGATCAAGGTGATGCCCGCACCGAATAAGCATGTCAGCAGGAGCGCGCGTCGGGAAAAACGCCCGGACAACCACGGCAAAAGTATTCGCGAGGCAATGGACGCCAAGCCTCTGACACCCAGCAGTACACCCACCACCGCGGGTGCCACGCCCGCTTCTTCGCCAATGACCGGGAGGAACGCCGTGAGGATGTCCAGCATGGCCAGCAAAGACAGTGCCGCGAGCATGTGGGAACCCACGCGGGGAACCTTGAGCACCCCGAGCACCGTGGGCCTTTCCACCGAGGCCTGGCCGATCTGGCCGGTGCGTGGTTGGCCGGGGAGCGACGTCGTCGATCTGGGTGGTGTGAACCGGAAGATCAAGAGCGGCACGGCGAAAAGCGACAGCGCGGTGCCTATCCACAGGGCCTGATTGACGTCAGCCAAGCGTTCTGCGGAATCAACCCCGGTGCTCCGACCCACCAACCAGCCACCCAATAAGGGTCCCATCATTTGCCCGGCGGAAAAGGCTGCGGTGAACCATCCGAACCCCTTGTCCAAATCACGATCTGCGGCATAGCGGGCAATAGCCGCCTGCCCGCCAATGGTGAAACATAAGTGGCCCATACCCAGCACCACGCTGGCGGCCACAATGGCCCACACCGTGGGAGAGGCCGCCAACAGTGCCCCACCGGCAACCAGCAGTCCCACCCCGGTCAGCGTCAGGAGTTTCAATTGCGGGGCCCGATCCGAGTACCGACCGAGCCACACGGCGGTGAAAAGCGGAACCAGGGCGTAGGCGGCCGTGGTGAGACCAATGGTCACGGAGTCCGCGTGCAGCGCGAGCAGCTTGTAGGAGGTGACCGGGCGTAACAGGTTAACCGTGGACTGGGTGAGCACCGCGCAGGCCACCAAGAGCCACAACCACACCGCTGAACCAGAACCGCGGGTGGAATCAATCACCGGTACCCACCCATTTCCTGCGCCTACCGGTCACGACACCCGGCCCGGCCATGATCAACCGCGGATCCGCTCCCTGATCCGACGTGCGAGCCGCGCGGCGCCGTCGACCAGTTCCTCCCCGCGCTCGACGTCGGCGTTCAGCTCCTCCCGCGTCGCATGGTCCTTAAGCGAGGCCAGGTTGGTCTCGATCGTCGCCACGGCCGTGGCAATAGCGGCCCGGATAGCCTCGGCAGCCGCGGCCACGTCGCTGAGAACATTGGGGTTCACCCACTGCTCGAGCTCGCGGGTCAGCTCGAGCACCTCGGCGCCCACGCCCACGAGATCCCGCGGTGGCCGCGCGGCGCCCATGGTGGCCTCCTGGATCGCACGGGACCGCTCGGACTGTTCTTGGTCCGAGTCCTTGGGCAGGGCGTACGCCGCGGAGAGAGCGCCGAACGCGTCGGCGTCCGCGTCGGCCAGGCGCAGGGCCGCGGGGATGAGCTCTTCGGCGCGTTCGGCCGCGTGCCGGGCATGGTCAGTGTGCTCCGGGGCGGTGGTGTAGCGGGCCGACATGCCGACCAGGGCCGCACCCAGCGCAGCTTGTAATGCCGCGGCGGCTCCCCCTCCCGGGGCGGGCTCGCCCGAGGCCATGCGCTCCACGTAGGCCCTGATGTTCTGCGAGTCGATCACGGTCGCTCCTCCGGGATACGGATCGGGTACGGGCACGGCAGGCCCGAGGGCGGCCGCGGACAACGACCCGAGTCTAGACGCTATGGACCCTACTCCGAGCGTTGCCGTCCCGGGGCTCAGGTCCCGCAGAAGGTGCGGTAGGGCCCGAAGTTCCCGGGTGCGGGTTCCGCGTAACGTTGCAGGTCGGGGCGGTCGTCGTGTTTCCGACCCCGCCTCTGCCGGGCTCATCCCCGCGAGGGCGGGGAGCACGTGGTGCCTACGCCACTATCGGGCGCGTAATTGGGCTCATCCCCGCGAGCGCGGGGAGCACACATAGTCGTCCACATAGTTGAACCGGGTGGTGGGCTCATCCCCGCGAGCGCGGGGAGCACCTGCGCCCATGGCCCGGTGAGCAGGTCGTAGTGGGCTCATCCCCGCGAGCGCGGGGAGCACGAGGCCACCGTGTGACCCACCGTCGATTGCTCGGGCTCACCCCCGCGAGCGCGGGGAGCACTCGCACATTACCTTTTGATGCGCCGTTATCGCGGGCTCATCCCCGCGAGCGCGGGGAGCACTAATCGGACACCAGGGTGCCGCCGGGTAGCGGGGGCTCATCCCCGCGAGCGCGGGGAGCACAGTGTCACTAGAGTGGCGCACCTAGAAAAAAAGGGCTCATCCCCGCGAGCGCGGGGAGCACTTCTTGATGGCGCGTAGTGCTTTGGTGGAGACGGGCTCATCCCCGCGAGCGCGGGGAGCACTCACCCGGGCCGTGGCCGTCCTCCGCGTGATTGGGCTCATCCCCGCGAGCGCGGGGAGCACGACACCGGGACCACGTGGTGGTCGGTGACGGTGGGCTCATCCCCGCGAGCGCGGGGAGCACAGCTTCACGTTCGCGGGTCGCCTACCAGAATGGGGCTCATCCCCGCGAGCGCGGGGAGCACACCTGACTGGGCGGCGTTAAGCACCCTGGACAGGGCTCATCCCCGCGAGCGCGGGGAGCACACCCACATCGCCGGGTTAGGCATACGCACCAAGGGCTCATCCCCGCGAGCGCGGGGAGCACATCCATTCCTGAACCTTGTCCCACTGCGCGTCGGGCTCATCCCCGCGAGCGCGGGGAGCACTTCTGGTTCCGGTGCCTCCGGTAGGGTGATCGGGGCTCATCCCCGCGAGCGCGGGGAGCACGGTGCTCATTTCGTGTTCTCCTGCTCCTAGGGGGGCTCATCCCCGCGAGCGCGGGGAGCACGCGGTTATCGCCCCTACGGGTCAGACGGCGGGGGGGCTCATCCCCGCGAGCGCGGGGAGCACGAAGAATGTGTTCCCCACCCGTGGGGGTCAGAGGGCTCATCCCCGCGAGCGCGGGGAGCACAGATACCCAGGCCGGGTGAAGTCGGCCAATACGGGCTCATCCCCGCGAGCGCGGGGAGCACTAGACGTACGGCAGTCGTGTTCCCCTGGTGGGGGGCTCATCCCCGCGAGCGCGGGGAGCACTAGACGTACGGCAGTCGTGTTCCCCTGGTGGGGGGCTCATCCCCGCGAGCGCGGGGAGCACGCGTTGGGCGTTAGAACTGGGCGCTTGGCTCTGGGCTCATCCCCGCGAGCGCAGGGAGCACACCCACACCCCAGCTCTCGCACGTGCCGCGTCGGGCTCATCCCCGCGAGCGCGGGGAGCACGGGCGACGAAGGCCATTCCGAGACGTTTCGGCCAGGCTCATCCCCGCGAGCGCGGGGAGCACATTTCCAGTGGGCCTCACCTTCACTTTGGTGTGGGCTCATCCCCGCGAGCGCGGGGAGCACTTCATCCGTGGGCACAGCGCACCGCAGGAACCGGGCTCATCCCCGCGAGCGCGGGGAGCACTTCGCAGATCACTCGCACGGTCTTCGCTTTCAGGGCTCATCCCCGCGAGCGCGGGGAGCACGCGTTGCTGCGCGTGCCGGTGTTGGCGCAGGAGGGCTCATCCCCGCGAGCGCGGGGAGCACTCCACGGTCACGGTCCAGCCGGAGTCGACCATGGGCTCATCCCCGCGAGCGCGGGGAGCACATGACCCGACAGCTTGGACCGAGGCGAACTTTGGGCTCATCCCCGCGAGCGCGGGGAGCACAGCGTAAGGCGACGGTGGGTACGGTGCCGGTGGGGCTCATCCCCGCGAGCGCGGGGAGCACAGGGCACCAAGCAGCATGAGAATGAATGTGATGGGCTCATCCCCGCGAGCGCGGGGAGCACGTATGGGTAAGGGCAAGTGGACGGACCAAGAGGGGCTCATCCCCGCGAGCGCGGGGAGCACCGCCACGGACGCGCTCATACCGGACGGGCGGTGGGGCTCATCCCCGCGAGCGCGGGGAGCACGTGACGGTAGCACAAGGGGCATAGTAAATAAAGGGCTCATCCCCGCGAGCGCGGGGAGCACATGAGCCCAAAGGGGTTAGCGCTCATGGCGGCGGGCTCATCCCCGCGAGCGCGGGGAGCACGCCCGCCCTTACCCGTCGGTACGTGGGGTGAGGGGCTCATCCCCGCGAGCGCGGGGAGCACCGCGGCGCGGACTTGTCGACGGCGGCCTCACAGGGCTCATCCCCGCGAGCGCGGGGAGCACACTCATGGGTTTTGCCTCTCCTGTGTGCGGTGGGGCTCATCCCCGCGAGCGCGGGGAGCACGTCAGGTGAGCTGTGGAGAGCGATGCCCAGACGGGCTCATCCCCGCGAGCGCGGGGAGCACGGACTCGCCCAAGACACCCCATTTAGTACTGGGGCTCATCCCCGCGAGCGCGGGGAGCACTACACCCATTACCTTTGTTCGGGTCCAGATCGGGGCTCATCCCCGCGAGCGCGGGGAGCACTCACCGTCATACCCATAGAGCCGTATGAACATGGGCTCATCCCCGCGAGCGCGGGGAGCACAGGCCCATGACCTGCTCCAGCCACCCGGGCACGGGCTCATCCCCGCGAGCGCGGGGAGCACGGCCGCAACCCATCCATGGACCTACCCAGCAAGGGCTCATCCCCGCGAGCGCGGGGAGCACCCGCAGCCGTTCGTTCATCCCACCGATACCGTGGGCTCATCCCCGCGAGCGCGGGGAGCACCGGCGGCCGTCCTTTCCCTGGATCGCGTTGCTGGGCTCATCCCCGCGAGCGCGGGGAGCACCCCAGCTGGGACGGACTGAACCGTGACCCGAGGGGCTCATCCCCGCGAGCGCGGGGAGCACGGCGGTCATGGTGTTCTCCTGACTGGGGGTTAGGGCTCATCCCCGCGAGCGCGGGGAGCACTCTCGTGGCTCTACGCGAACGTAATTGTTCCGGGGCTCATCCCCGCGAGCGCGGGGAGCACGATGCGGCAGTGCGCCCCGTCGCGGAGGGTTCGGGCTCATCCCCGCGAGCGCGGGGAGCACAAAGCAGACCTGGCGGGGGTGGACCGTAAACGGGGCTCATCCCCGCGAGCGCGGGGAGCACATTCCGTCAGGGCCCTTGTACGGGGTATTGAGGGGCTCATCCCCGCGAGCGCGGGGAGCACAAGGGGAAGACGTACAAGAAATGTTCCCAGCGGGGCTCATCCCCGCGAGCGCGGGGAGCACAAGCTACCCTCACCGGAATTGAACTTGTCCGCGGGCTCATCCCCGCGAGCGCGGGGAGCACGCTAGATCGGCTGCACCGCCGGACCAGGGATGCGGGCTCATCCCCGCGAGCGCGGGGAGCACACTTGCTAACCTGCGGCGATGCCGCGATATGTGCCATTCCGCGTGCAGCTTACCAACACTTCATTCGTTCCTAGATTGGCGCCGCCATGACGGTTGTCGAGCGGACTTCTGACGGCTGGCGACACTCCAGCCTCGTCTTCGAGTAGGACCCGACCCCGGAGTAGCCGGACGCTTCATCAGGGTGAGACCGTCCAAGTCAATCGGGGTCCAGTCGTGTCGGTGGACTTTAAAGCGTAGGCGCTGTTCACCATCTGAGGAATAAACCATGATGGCTCGCCCGTCCTTGGACAGCTCCGTCACCCGCTCCCAGAGGAGCCCTCGGACGCGTGCGCTGCCCTGCCCCACGAACACCCCGGGGCTGATTTCCAGCAGCCACTTGGTGAGGTCCCCACGCAGGCCCGCTGGGCAGGCGGACAGCACCATGACGATCATGACGCGTCCCCCTCATAGTTAGCACCCGACGGAACTTCACCGCTGTCCGACCAGAGAGAAACTCGGTCCTCCTGGTACCACTCCTCATCAAGGACCGGCAACAGTAAGCGAGAAACATCGCGGGCGGCCCGTTCCAGCAGGCGGTGCTTGACTACCGCGTCACGCACCGCTCGGCGGACGTCCTGAGCGGGCTCGGCCGCGCCCGCGGCCACCACGTCGAACGCGGCCGGGATCACGACCTCCGCCTTGTACAAGTCAGCCACGTCATAGACGAAAGACCTGTCGTTGCCCGTGTGAATGAATCCAAGACCCGGCGCGCACCCCAGTGCAACAACAACGGAGTGAACAATTCCGTACAGGCACGAGTTAGCGGCGGTCAACGCCTGGTTGATGAAGTCGTCAAGCTCCATTTCCCCCGGCCGGTACTCCCGCTTGGTCCACGGGACTCCGGTGCGCTCGGAGTGCACCCGGTAGACCTTGCGGATCCGAGCGCCCTCCCGGCCCCGGAGCTGTGACATGGTCAATGAAGATACATCTTCCCCGGGGAACCGCTGTTCATACATTGCCCGGGCCACGGCCAGCCGGGTCCTTTGGTTGGAGACCAACCTTGCTTGGGCCTCCAGCAACCTCGAGCTGCGGGCGAGGGACCGGCCGTGGGCGTAGTAGCGCACGCCGTTCTCGCCCACCCACACAGCCGTGGCGCCGCAGTCCCCCAGGAGGGAGATCGCCGCATGAGTCACTCGTGTGCCCGGACCCAGGAGTAACGCACCGAGTGTCGCCGCGGGCACGTGCACCGTGCCCTCCTGGTCGGTGACCGTGATTGCGTTGGCGTCGCGGTGCACCGTACAGCGCTCCACGTAGACGAACGAGAGCCGGTCCTCCACCCTCAGCAGCTCCGTCAGATCCGGCGGTGGTGTTCCTCTTGGTCGTCCCACGGTCTCACCCCACCACGCGCTGGAGGGTGAGCAAGCCACACCCGTAGGCCTTGCCACGCCCGATCCCACCAGTCATGGCCGACCTCAACAGTTCCACGTTGGTCACACGCAAGACACCGTCGAACTGGGCCTGCCGCAACGTCACCGCCCGCCGCGTCCCGGCGTGCTGGTCCGCCCGGCCGAACCGGACGTCGTCGCGCTGGGACACCGCAACCTCGGGGACCGACTTTTCGACGTCCGCCGCGGGAGCACCGAGGGCCGAGTGCCGGATTTCAAACCCGTGCCGGGGCGCTTTCTCCAGCAGCCAAGCGGTCTGTTGGTCTGCGGTCACGTGCGGCAGCACTTTACCCCGCTCGCCTTTCCGGCGGGCGTTCTTCACCGGATTGGCCCGCAAGCGGAAGCCCCACTCCTGCCCGAGCGTCAGCCGCCCGAGTAACCTGTCGTAGTCGGCGCTCTCCCACGGGCTGGTGGCCCATCCTGCCTGCTCGACCACGTGTGTGAGGTCAGGCTCGCGCGGGCTCACCACGTAGAGCGTGTACTGCGGGTGCTGGGCATCTAGGCGCCACAGCACTCGCCCGTCCTCATTTCCTCCTCCGGGTGGAAAGGCGGCCATGACCGCTGCGTGCATGGCCTGGGGGTTGCTCAGGAGCTTTCGACCACCACGCTTCTGCGGGTTGAGATACAAACGCGAGAAGCTGGTCACGAGGTCATCACCGCCTCCATGAACGGATCTCCCTCACCGACGCCCCAGGGGTTGTCGATATCCACAGGATCGGCGGCGTGCACGGTCCGCCAGGAGTACTGCCGGTGCTGGGGGTCGTAGCTGACCGGGTGGTCCCGAAGGCTGTCCCCCTCCTCGTGGGGAGTGGCGTCTCGCAGCAGGGCCAGACGCACGAGCCGCGGCTTGGTCCGGCGGTACCAGTCCGCGGCCTGCCAGGGTTCTACCCGCAGCGACTCTTCGACGTTCCCGTCCCGCAGTCCCACGAGGAGATCGGGCCCGGCCGGGCACGAGCGTCGACCGAGGAACAGCGGGAAAGTCGGCCGTCGTACGGCGTCGACCAGGCCTTCGAGCAGAGGTTTTGGACCGGACACCGCTCCGAGGAACACCGCATCCGAGAGATAGTACCGATGGGTCAATGCCTGTGATTTACCGGTCCGCCAGTCGATGGCCGTCTGAAAGTCGCGCACCAGGGTGCCCGGTTGGTCAACGCGCACCCCGAATTGGAGGTCCGCCAAGTCCTCGACGGGATCCGACCGTCGACGACCTTGCGCCGCCGCCAATAGGCCGACGACGCCCGACTTGGTCGGCTCGTGGTGCGTCGCCCTGGTGGCGAACCGACTCTGCACGCCCCAGGCCTGCATCGGAGCCTTGAACTTAAGCAGTAGCGACATCGTCATGCCCGCTCCCGTTCATCGTTCACCGGCAGGGTGGCGCGGAGACCGTCGAGGAGCCGACTCAGGGTGACCTTCTCCCCCACCTCGGACAGGGACTGTGCCAGATCGCCGACCGCCACGACCCACGAGGCCACCGGCCGGGTGTCGTAGGCCGCGTCAATCTCGGTGGCCTCTCTGGCCAGGCGAGCGGCGGCATCGTATCGGCGGCCACGCTCGCCGTCCGTGACCACGGGAGTCTCGAAGGCGTTGACGTAGGAGACGGGCCGGTCCTCGCGCACGGAGACCAACACGACCTCGGGCAGTGTGCGATTCGCAAAGGTGTTCTGTTTGCCCGTAGGCATGGACTCTACGAAGCTGCGCACGAACGCCACGGTGGCCTCCGTGGCCGCGCGGATATCACCCAGGTTCTCAATGAGCGCCTGCAAATCCACCGTGGCATAGCGGTAAAGGGTCGAAGACATCATCTGGATCGTGCCGATCATCCCGGCGCCGCTCTCCTCTGCCGCCTCCGCAGCGTCGTCTACGGCGGTGAAGTAATCGAACTCCGGCTCTGAGGCGTGAACGCCAATGGCGTGGGCCACCTGCACCGCGGCGTCCACATTGTAGTCGGGGGCCTCCGCCACCATGCGCCCGAACATGGCAATGTCCACACTGTGCTCTGAATCGAGCAGGGCCGCGGCCTCTCTCTTGCTCAGCTTGGCACCCTCGTTTGTCACAACGGCCTCGGCCAGGCGTTGGATCTGCCGGGCGCTGAGGAACAACAGGTAGCCCGCCTCGGGGTCGCGCTGAACCTGATCCTCGCCCTTCTTCACCGTCTTCTTCTCGACCTTGATCCCAGCGGCGGAGAACGCCGCCTCCACGGCGGTGACGGCCCTGTCCCGTTCCCAGTCCGGGGCAATCTGCTTGACCACGTCCACGACCTGCCCGACCACGCGTTTGGTGCGAACCCCCAGCTGGTCGGCGGGAAGGTGCTCGCCGAAGTCCCGGCGGATGGCCCGTTTCCAGGCCTGTGAGGAGACCCGTTGGCGAGGAACCCCACCGAAGGTCGCGGTCTTGGGAGCTCCCGTGTCGTCCCGGTTGATGTTGCTCGGGGGAAGGGTGTGCAGGGCGTGGACGTCGATGAACAGGCTCATGTCATGGTCCTTTCGGAGAGGGGTCTGGGCAAAGGTCAGGCGACAGGTTGGGACTGGGACTCGGAACGGGTCAAGGAGAGGCCGCGGGCGAACTCCCGGCCCCAGGAGAGCGCAACGCGATCCCAACCGCCGCGGTCCCGGGTCCTGGCGAGGTCCTGGGCCAGGCGCCCGTAATCCGCCGGGATCTGTTCGGCCCGGAGCAGGGTGACCAGCGACCGGAGGTTGTGCACCAGCCCACCGGTGGTCCGGGTCAGGAGCAGAGCGTCGAAGCGAGGCTTGATGGACTCACTGTCCCGACGCTGCGCCAGCCGCCCAACCGCGTAGCCGATTCCCATCCGGTTCTCGTGCATGGCCTTCGACTGTGACTGCTGGTGCACGGCAAAGAGGGTCAGCGCCGTGAACGCGGCCCACTCCGATCGGGAGGGGGCATCCCCCCGCCCCAGATACGTCTCGGGTAAGTCGGGGAGGACCCGTTCGAGGACGAGCCCCCAGGCCAGCGGGTCCTTTTCCGGGGAAGCGCCGGCGGCGCGGCGCAGGACGGCCAGGTCCCTCCGAGCCGCCGCGGCCCTACCGTGGTCCTGTCCCAGGAGGTCGTTCTCTAGGCTCCGAGCGGCGCGTCCCACGACGGCCATCAACGGTGGGATTGGGTTGTCGGTCATTGGTCCTCTCCTTCTGTCGGTGTGTCTGTCGCGGCCGTGGCATCCGGCAATGGTTCGCCCGGGAGATGCTGTCGGAGATCCGCGCGGAGGGCGCCTTCGGCGGTTGCCGAGGAGATGAGATGTGGCCTTCCCTTGGCGTCTTGGACCATCCGTCCGACGACCGCCTTGGGGCCCGCTCCCTTTTGCAGGACGGCCGCCTCTTCCAGGACGACGCGTTCGACCAGGCCGAACCACCGTCCCCGTTGCACCACCGGGTCGCTGTTCTCGTCGATCTCGGACAACCAGTCCTTGAACGGGGCGTCAAGCCGGTGCAGGATGCCCTCCGTCCGATGTGGCTGGAATGCGTACTCCCCGCCTGTGGCCTGCAGCAGGCGGCCGGCGTACCGTCCGAGGTCGACGGCGGCCTCGGTGGTGGCGCGCCCGGCGTCCACGATGGCCTTGGCCGTGCGGGAATCCTTACTCATGAGGGTTCCGAGACGGACGGTGAGGGTCTCATGCACTGTGTCGGCAACTGACGAGCTCTGTGTGCCGTAGACCATCCCCACCAGCTCGACCCCCACGAGGTGATCCTGGGGGAGCGCTCGATCGTGGCGCACGGTGTGCAACCAGGCGATCGTTGCTGGCGGTTTGGGCTGCAGTTCCCGCGGAGCCTCCTGCAGCACACCCTCGCGAACCAGCAGTGGCGTCAGACCGCGCCACAGGGTCCTCGCCGCGTCGTGCTGTTGCGGCATATGCACGGTACGTGCCTTGCTCGACTGGTTGCGGCTGTAGCGATAGGCGGTCATGGGATCGGCGAACTGGTTCTTCGTCTCGATCCGGTCCCCGTTGGAGACCAGGACACCCGTGACCCGGTCATCGTCCGGGAAGAGCCGCACGCGGCGGGACTGCCAGGTGAGAACATCGCACGGACCGGTGGGGAACTCGACGCCGCGCGGGGCGGCGTTATGCGGCTCCTGCTCCCACGCGGGCAGGTCTTCCTCCTCTCGCTCCGCAATCACTGCATGAGGTGCCGTGTTAAGAACCAAGGTCTCGGCGAGGGTTCGCCCATGCAGCACCACACCACCGGTCGAGCCGACCCATCCAGTGCCGATCGGGTATCCCTTGCCGCCCTTGACGCGGGGATCGCCCTCCGCACCGGACTTGATACCCGAGTAATCCCACGCCTGCACGTGGACGAGCCAGCGCGCCGCCTCAGCGAACCCGAGCGCGTCGAAGGACACTCCGGCTCGCACCGAGAGGTAGTCGGACTCGGCGTCGGTCAACAACCGGCGCACGCCACCATGCTCGCCTTTCTTGGTGTGCAGATCGGCCACCTGCATGAAGGGCGCCGCGGCGTCGAACAGGTCGAACCGGTGCCGCCACTGCTCCAGATAGGCCCTGATCCGCTGGACCTGGGTCTCTCCGCCGGCGGCGTCGAAGGCATCCTCCCACCACTCGTCGACGTCCGCCCCGGGACCGACAAGACCGGGGTCATCGCGGTGGGCGCGCCAGAAGATCACCAGCAGCACGCGCAGCAGCGCGTAATCCTGGGTGGGCAGCTCACCGGAGATCCGCCGGATCTGACGCGATCGTTCGAAAACTTCCCCCAGGGAAAGCTCCGTCACTGAGCCGTCTAGCATCGTGCACGGGAGCCACGGCTGCTCTACAAGATCGAACTGCGGTGGCGAGTCGGTCGTCATGCGTTGTCCTTCCGGGAAGGACCCAAGTCCACAAGACCGAGCTCACGGGTGTACTGCAGGTCGCGTCCGGCCAGGGTGACACGCAGGTCTTCGTCCAGCACCAACCCCAGCTGACCGCGCAGCACCGGCGACTGCGCCCAGCCCACGGGCGTGGTGCGCTCCAAGTGCTCGAGCGCAGGATCGAAAACCCACGGTTTCGAGAAGGCCCGCGGGAGGCGCACCGAGGAGGTTGCGAGAACCCGGGCCGTTCCGGGCTCGGGGCACTGGTCGGGGTAGAAAACGACATCCCCCGATTCTTCGCCCAGCCAGGGCAGCGGCCGGTATCCGCCGGGCGCACCCTGGACGAGCAGGACCTCCAAAGTTGGATCGGTGTCGCGCACCTGCGCCGCCCCCTTGACCTCGGCCAACGGGCCGGAGTCGATCTCCGCCGCCTGTTCCTCGAAGATCTCGCCCATCACCCGGTGGGCGGAGTGCGGACCGGGGAACTGGAAGGTCCCGGCGCGCCGGCGTGCCTCCGTGCGGGCCGCGTCCAGCTCCGCCGACGCCGCGTCATGGCGCTCTGTCCACGCGTCCGGCACGATGGGTGACTCTACATACGTCTGCTGGACCAAGTGCGGAATCCGCTCGGGGATAGCCAGTAGTTCCCCATTCAGGTGCGGCCGCAGCGCCGCCCAGCTGCGGAGCAGCACGGCTTCCGTGTAGACCAGCGTGCAGTGCTCGTCGAACGTCGGCGCCGTCCGCTCGTCCCCCTCGGAGATCACTCCGCGGACCATGACTTGGGGTACCCGCGCGTGGTCCGGGCGGTCCGACGCCGGTCGACGGTGACGATGCAGACGGCCGATGCGTTGCAGGAAAAGGTCGGTGGGGGCCACGTCGGTGACGACCACATCGAAGTCCAAATCCAACGACTGCTCCACCACCTGGGTTGCCACGACCACGCGCCGCCGTGGCCGCCCGTCATCCCGATGCGCTTTCGGCCCCAACTGTTTAACGAGTTCCTGCTCCGCGGCCACGCGGTCGGAGGCGATAAAGCGGGCGTGAAGTAAGCGGAGATCCTCGCCCACAACGGGCTGCAGCAATTCGTAGGCGGACTGGGCCCGCGCCACGGTGTTGCACAGGACCAGCGCGCAGCCGCCCCCGGCAACCACGGGGGCCAACGCGGTGAGTAGCGCACGCCCGTCGTCATCGATCACCCGGCACTCAACGGAGGTCTGGGCGGACGGTGGCTCGACCTCCCAGGTCCGTGTTCCGGCTGCGCTGACCGTGGTAACGAGGGGATACGTAGCGTCGCCCGTACCGATCTTCGTGGGCGGGACGGCCGGATCCAGCCCCCTCCGGTAGGCAGCGAGCAGCCGCGTCCGGGTGCCCCGAGGAAGCGTGGCCGAGAGCAGCACCACGGGTGCGCCGTACGCGGCCAACCATTCCAGGGCCCTCTCCAGGTAGGAGGACATGTACTCGTCATAAGCGTGGACCTCGTCCACAACCACCACTTTGTCCGCCAGGCCCAGGTGGCGCAGCATTGCGTGCTTGGACTGCAGGGCCAGGAAGAGAACCTGGTCCACGGTGCCCACCACGAAGTTCGCCAGGATTCCCTTCTTCCGGCCCCAGAGCCACTGGTGGGCGATCACATCCCCCTGGCCGCGGCCTCCCGCATTCTCCTCAATACCCCGGATCCGCGCGCGGCGCGGCATGCGCGTGAAGGACTCATTGAGAGTGTTCTTGGAGTGGCCCAAGTACATCGAGGCCAGCTGCCCCTCCCCCACGGCAGTACGTGCCCAGCGCTGGACCCGGGTGAAAAGGGCGTCGGACGTGGCCATCGTGGGAGCGGCCACCATGAGGCCGCCCCTACCGGTGGTGGCGGCCATGACCTCGGCGGCGAGGAGGGCTGCCTCTGTTTTGCCCTGGCCCATCGGTGCCTCGATGCACATGAGGCTCGGGCCGCTCATGGAGCGGGCGGCGTCCAGGGCCACGACCTGCATGGGATGGGGCACGGTGCTCTGCGGCCAACCGAAGCGGCGGCGGTAGGCCTCCTCGGCCGTCTCCGCCGCGTGCTGCTCCGTCTGCCACGGGCGGTTGAGGTCGATGGCAGCCATCCCCTCCCGTCGGCGGTTCTCCTGATCCGGGTCCACGGCCATCGGGAAGGCATCGGGGTTCGAGGCGATCCAGTCGGCGACGATCACGATGCCGGTCAGGATCATCTGGGTCTTGACGGGCAGCTTGCGCCGGAGCACGGCGGCGAGGGCCTGTTCGGCGCCCGTGTCCTGGGTGATGAGCTCCAACAACTCCGCCCACACGCATTCCCACTCGGGCCCGTGGGTGGGAAGATTGCTCTCCACCTGGCGATGGTCCGTGCTCATGATGGGGATGCCGTGGTGGGCTCCGCTGATAGCCGCGACGGTCCGTGCATTCCGCGGTTTTGCCTCGAAGCGATTGCACAGCCACTGCTCGATGATTACCGCACTGCCCCAGGAATGCGGAAACCAATCGAGCTTGGGGACCGAGGCGGGGAGGTCAAGACCCGCGTCCCGGATCCGCCGAGCAAAGTCGGACAGTTCGGGGCGCTTCTCCAACTGGGCGGCGAAGGGGTGGGTGGCCTTGCCGATGTCGTGGGTTCCGGCGAGCCACGCCACGAGGGCGCGGGTGCCCTCGGTATCCAGGCCAACCTGATTAGAGATCCACTGCTTCGTGGCCGTGGAGAGCCACTCGTCCCAAAGCTGCCGCGCAACTCCAGCGCTGTCTCGCAGATGCTGAGGCAAGTTGAGCCACCCGCTCTCGTCCCCGGACTTCGCCCACAGCGACCGGGAAGCATGAGACAGCTGCACCCAACTCATTTGCGCCATGGCCCACCACCTCCGCACCATGCCCGGGCCGCAAGAGGGGGGACGACCAAGTACATGAATTTGCAGCAATACAGCACGTGCCCATCAGGGTGGCATGCCCGTAGGCCAATTTGAGGGAAGACACACCGCGAGCCACTGACTGGGACAAGAAGCTACGGCCGGGCGCAGAATAACGCGATTGGATAGCCGCTCCGGGGCTCAGGTCCCGCAGAAGGTGCGGTAGGGCCCGAAGTCCTCGGGCGCGGGTGCCGCGTAGCGTTGCAGGTCGGGGCGGTCGTGGTAGGGGTGGGTCACGGCGTCCAGGAGCTGGCCGAGCGGGCCCGTGTCGTCCTTCTCGGCGGCGGTGAGGGCCTCCTCGACCAAGTGGTTGCGAGGGATGTAGACGGGGTTGACCCGGTCCATCCGCGCCGCGTCCGGACCCAGGGCGCGCCAGCGCTCGGCCCAGGCATCGAAGGCCTCCGAGGTCGTGAACATGCCCCGGGCGGATCCGGAGTCACCACGGGCCGCCGCGCCCAGGTCCCGGAAGAACGAGGTGTAGTCCACGCGGTGCTCCCGCAGCAGGGCGATCAGCTCGTCGATCAGCGGCGCGGTGACCTCGCGGTCGAGATCCTCGGGCAGGCCGAGCTTGTCCCGCATACCCGCCGACCACGCGTCACTGTACTGCGCCCGGAACGCTCCGAGAGCCTCGCTCAACCGGGACACGGCGTTGTCCTGGTCGTCGTCCATGAGGGGCAGGAGGGTCTCGCCGAAGCGCGCGAGATTCCACTCCGCGACGAACGGCTGATTGCCGTAGGCATAGCGGCCGGTCTCATCAATGGAGCTGTAGAGCGCCCGCGGGTCGAAGGCGTCCATGAAGGCGCACGGCCCGTAGTCGATGGTTTCCCCAGAGATGGTCATGTTGTCGGTGTTCATCACCCCGTGGACGAAACCCACGAGCATCCACTGCGCGACCAACTCCGCCTGCGCGGCGACCACCGCCTCGAACAACGCGAGGTAGGGCTGCTCCGCATCCGCGGCGTCGGGGTAGTGCCGGTCGATCGCGTGGTCCGCGAGCCGGCGCAGCAGATCGACATTGCCCGTGGCCCGGGCGTACTGGAAGCTACCCACCCGCAGGTGGCTGCTCGCGACCCGCGTCAGGACGGCCCCGGGCAGCATGGTGTCCCGGCGCACCTGTCGCCCGGTGCCGACGACGGCCAGGGAACGGGTCGTGGGGATGCCCAGCGCGTGCATGGCCTCGCTGACGATGTATTCGCGCAGCATGGGCCCCACGGCGGCAAACCCGTCGCCGCCGCGCGAGAACGGCGTGGGGCCGGAGCCCTTGAGGTGGATGTCCCGGAGCCGGCCGGCGGTATCGGTGACCTCGCCCAGCAGCAATGCGCGCCCGTCACCGAGGCGCGGGGAGAACCCGCCGAACTGGTGCCCGGAGTACGCCTGCGCCACCGGGGCGGCACCCGGCGGGATAAGGTTCCCGACCAGCAGGCGCAGCCCATCGGAGGTGCGCAGCCATGCCGGGTCCAGGCCCAGGTCAGCGGCCAGGGGTTCGTTGAGCACGAGCAGGCGCGCATCGGGCACCTCCTGGCCGTGCCAGGGGACGGCCATCTCGTTGAGTTCCCGGGCGAACCGGTCATCCAGGACAATGGCGGGGTCGGGTGAAATGCTCACGCCTCCAGCTTACTCGCGCCCCCTGACTCGGACGTCCTGCTCAGGATGCTCGTCTTCGAGCGCGACACCGCGCTGGGGCGATGGCTGTTGGCTATCCGCCGCGTAGGGCGGTCAACAATTTTTCGGCCAATTGCTCATCACCCGGTGCGCTGCGCCAGGTCAGCCTGTTAATGACGGACAGTGCCACTGGCTCGGCCAATTGATGATGTTTCGCCAGCGCCATGGGGATACCCTCCGCAACAATTTCCAGCGCATCGTCGATCTCACATCCCGTCACCGCGACAATAAAACCATTGGCGTCCTGAGCCGCGATAGCCTCACGGACCCGGACTTTGTCGAGGGCGGGCACCTGATCATGCGGAGGCCACTCATGGGTCAGCATGGAATTCGGCTGCCCGGGCATCTCGGGCGCAGGACTTTCTCCGTCATCATCGCTCCATCTGCGCCCGTACTGATCGGGGACGCTGCCCCAACCCCAGTACGGCAGGGGTGCTGCGGGTTGAATACCCAGCACGTCCAGCGGATCGACCTTTTGATCTCCGACCACGCACCGATGCGTCCAGTCGTCACCGAAGTGGAAAGTGAATTGGAACTCGTCCCCAGGCTTCACTGTGCGGGTCACCTTGGCCGTGGCAATGTCAACGGGCGCGACGATAGGGCCTCTGATCGAACCGGCCATCTCCTCACCAGTCATCGAGTCCGTGACCACCCGCCCATCGGCGAGTGTGAACATCGACAGGTGCGAGCGATCCCAGCGACCAAAGGCGTCATTGATCGACTGCTCGAAATCCGCAAAAGTATGCCGGGGCCCCACAGCAAAAATCCGCCCCGGCGGTGGCCACAGCACCTCGCCGCGCCCGCCGAGCAACTCCACCGTGAGTGATAACCAGGTTCGTGCCATTCAACCAGGATGGCAGCTTAGGCCGCCTCTTCATACCCACCCTACGGGGTTATAACCCGAGGGCTGTTCGCTGACCGCGAGGCACCCGTGGTCATCCCGACGCTACCCGCCCCTGACCGGGGCCTCAGCCTGCTGGCTCACCGCCCCCGCAAGGGAAAGCGTTCCACCTCCTGATGCAGCGCACCCCCGCCCCGGCCCTCACCCAACACCGAGGCCATCAACCGGATCTCGCTGACGGTCCATTCGGGGCCCTCGTACACGGAGAGCGCGTGCACCACCTCCGACAGTTCGGGCGAGGGGCGCGCAATAGTGCGCGAGCGGCGTCGTTGTTCACGGGCCTTGCGGGTCCGCTCCGCGCGGGACATGCGCGCGACCGTAAGGTGGGCTCGTTGCCGGGCGCGCTCGTCCTCGTTGAGCGAGCAGGCGCGCATGAGCTCGACCATATTCTCGGCTTGACCGCCCAACCCCATCCACAGGGTGGTACCGGAGAACGACCCGGCCCCCCGCAAGCACGAGGTGAACGGCGCGGTCTCGCGGGCGACGCCGCTCAGATGCTCCGCAAGGTCGGGCACCGCGCCCTCGGGCTGGTCGCCGTAGAAACCGAGCGTGACGTGCCATTGCTCGGGATCGCCCCAGCGCAGGGCGGTGCCCGTAAGCTCACGAACTTCACGCAACGCACTGACCAAGTGCTCGCGTGCAGCGCGCGTGGGATAAACAGCGGCGAACAGCCTCATGAACCCACCCTAAATGGTGGGCGGCGGCTACTGCGTGAGTTCGGCCAGAAGGTGTCAGCGAGTGGGAACGGTGCTGTCACCGGGGAACAGTGTGCGGCCGGCCCACAGCGAGACGTAGACCAATGCCACCAGAACGGGAACCTCGATAAGCGGACCCACCACACCGGCGAGCGCCTGACCCGAGGTGACCCCGAACGTTGCGATGGCCACGGCGATCGCGAGTTCGAAGTTGTTGCCCGCGGCGGTGAACGCCACCGTGGTGGACTTGGCGTAGTTCAGGCCCATTCCGCGCGAGGCCAACAGGCCAATGCCGAACATCGCGAAGAAGTACACCAACAACGGCAGTGCAATCCGCGCGACGTCCCACGGGTTGGAGGTGATGGCATCGCCCTGGAGCGCGAACAGCAAGACGATGGTGAACAGCAAACCGTAGAGAGCGAACGGGCCGATCGCGGGCAGGAACGTGTTCTCGTACCACTCTCGCCCTTTGGCGCGTTCGCCGAGAGTTCGCGTGAGGAATCCCGCCAGCAAGGGGATCCCCAAGAACACCAGGACGGACAACACAATGGCACCCATGCTGAACTCGGCGCTCGTGGTGGGCAGCCCCAGCCAGGAGGGCAGGAGCTGCAGGTAGAACCAGCCCAGCAGACCGAACGCCATCACCTGGAACACCGAGTTGATCGCAACCAGAACTGCGGCGGCCTCCCGGTCGCCGCAGGCCAGGTCGTTCCAAATCAGCACCATGGCGATACAGCGGGCCAGACCCACGATGATCAACCCGGTGCGATATTCGGGCAGGTCCGGAAGGAAGATCCACGCCAGGGAGAACATCAGCGCGGGACCCACGAGCCAGTTGAGCACCAAGGAGAGACCCAACAGCTTGCGATCCCCCGTGACCCGGTGGGTCTCGTCATAACGCACCTTGGCCAGCACCGGGTACATCATGACCAGCAGGCCGATGGCGATGGGCAGTGAGACCTCACCGACCTTCACCGCTTCGAGTGCGGTGCCCAGGCCGGGGACCACCCGCCCCAGGAATAGGCCGACCACCATGGCCGCAATGATCCACGCGGGCAGCCAACGATCCAGGAAGGACATGTCCTTGACCACCCCGTGCTGTGCCGCAGGACGGTCGATGATGGTGTCGCTCATGAGAACGTTCAAGCCTTTCACGGTGATGTTTGTCTATGCGTGACCGTAATGGTCCTGTGGACAAGCATCAATTCGCTTCCGCGCCCTCGAGTGATTACGTGCGAGGAGGCAACCGGACCAGCTCGACCGAGGTGAGCGCGCCGTCGTCGGCGGTGACCCGCATGTACGTGCAGTGCGGCTGGCGGCGGCGATCCGTGGGTGAGCCCGGGTTGAGGAGGCGCATGCCCGCGGGAGATACGGAATCCCAGGGGATGTGGCTGTGGCCGAAGATCAAAACGTCGGTGTCTGGGAAGGCCTTGTCCATGCGTTTCTCGCGCCCGGTCGATGCTCCGGACTCATGCGTCATGGCAAATCGCAGGCCCTCCATGTCCCAGTGAACGGTCTCGGGCATGAGCTCCCGTAATTCCGGACCGTCATTATTGCCCCACACGGCGATCAAGCGCTGGGACCTGTTCCGGAGGGCCTCAAAGGTGTCCAGGTCCACCCAGTCGCCGGCGTGGATCACGACATCTGCGGCGTCGACCTCGTCCCACACCTGATCCGGGAGGGCTTTGGCGCGCTTGGGGAGGTGGGTGTCGGCAAGGAGAAGAATGGATGTGCTCACCGCTCTATTGTGGCGCTCAGCACTCAATCACGTTGACCGCCAGGCCACCGCGGGATGTTTCCTTGTACTTGACCTTCATGTCCGCGCCGGTCTCACGCATGGTTTTCACGACCTGGTCGAACGAGACTTTGTGTTCGCCGTCCCCGTGCATGCACAGCCGCGCTGAGTTGATGGCCTTGACACTGGCAATCGCGTTGCGCTCGATGCACGGGATCTGCACCAGACCGCCCACGGGGTCGCACGTCAGACCCAGGTTGTGCTCGATCCCCAGTTCGGCGGCGTTCTCCACCTGCCGCGGGGTGCCACCGATCACGGCGCACAGGCCCGCCGCCGCCATGGCGCACGCCGAGCCCACCTCGCCCTGACAGCCGACCTCTGCGCCGGAAATGGACGCGTTTTCCTTGATGATGATGCCGATTGCCGCGGCGGTCAGGAGGTAGTTGATCACTCCGTCGTCGTTGGCATCCTCCATGAAACGCGTGTAGAAGTGCAGCACCGCCGGGATGATGCCCGCCGCACCATTGGTGGGCGCGGTGACGATGCGACCGCCGGACGCGTTCTCCTCGTTCACCGCGAGCGCCCACAGGTTGACCCAGTCCATGCCGCGCATGGGGTCGTTGTCCGCTTCCTTGGCGCGCAGGCGACGCCGCAATTCCGGCGCCCGACGCCGCACTTTCAGTCCCCCGGGCAGCGTCTTCTCCTCGCGCGTGCACCCGTTCTCCACGCACTCCTGCATCACGTCCCAGATGTGCAGCAGTTGAGCCCGAGTCTCCTCCGCGGGGCGCCACGATTCTTCGTTGGCGATCATGACCTGGGCAATGGACAGACCCTCGGTCTCACAGACGGCGAGCAGCTCGTCACCGGTGTTGAACGGGTACTTCACGGGGGTGGTGTCCGCCACGACCTTGTCCGAGCCGGACGCTGATTCGTCCACCACGAAACCGCCGCCCACCGAGTAGTAGACGCGTTCGCGCAGAAGCTCGCCGGCGGCGTCGTAGGCTTCGAAACTCATGCCGTTGGGGTGAGTGGGCAACGACTTACGGCGGTGCATGATCACATCGTTCGAGCGGTCGAAACTGATCTCCCGCCGGCCGCCCAGCAGCAGCTTCTGGGCGTCAGTGGCCCCGCGAACCTGATCGTCCGCAGAGTCGGTATCCACGGTCTCGGGGTCCTCGCCCATCAGGCCCAGGATCACGGCCTTATCGGATCCGTGACCCCACCCCGTGGCGCCCAGGGAGCCGAAGAGCTGGGAATGCACGCGGGCTACCGGTTCCAGCAGTCCGTCCCTCTCAAGACCCTCGACGAACAGCCGGGCGGCCCGCATGGGTCCCACGGTGTGTGATGAGGACGGACCGATTCCGACCGAGAACAGATCCAATGCGCTCAGTGCCACGAGCTCACCTCCGGTTTTCTGGGGGACTGGTCCCCGAACACTATCAATGATGGCTTCTGCGTCGTGAGCTCATACAGACCGCCTGCGCATGACACGACCACACGTTTTCACAATCATCAACACCAGTAAGAGGATTCCCACGTAGCCGTTGATGACATAAACAAGATTGACCATCTGCGAAAACGGAAGCAGGAGACCCATGACCGCACCGACCGCCGCCAGCGCTATCGCGAGGTACTTGAACTTTCGGGTGTTGTCCGCAAAGAACCTTGAAGAGACCGTCCACAACAGGGGCACGGCCGTGGTGTAAATGCCGGCGATGATCATCACCGAAATACCGGCGGCCAGTGCCGAGCTGAAGTCCTTGGCTAGCACCAACATCGGGATCTCCGTCCCGTTGACCCGCGCTATGTTGGCGAGCAGCCCCAAACCGACCACCACGCACGCCGCCGAGAACACCACACCACCCACCAGGCCACCGGACACGGCTTCCTTGCGACTGCGAGCAGTTTTACCGAGTGCCGTAAGGAACGCAGCCAGCCACAACATACAGAATCCCACATAGGACAACCCGGCCATGAACCAGTTGGTCGATGCTTGGGTGAGCTCAAGGTCGGGCAGCATGGCGTTCCCCGCCGCGATGTTCCCTGGTTCACGGATGAACCCCAGGACCCCCAGTGTCACCGCGACGATCACGATCACGGGCCCGATTTTGCCGATCACATCCACCAGGTTCTTCAACCCGAACCAGACCGTCGCACTCACCACGATCGCCAACCCCGCACCGCCCAGGTACTTGGGCAGCCCGTAGTGCTCCTCGAACACGGCCCCCGCGCCGGAGACCATCACTGTGAAGCTGAGGAACACGAAAAGGATTGAGAAGTAGTCGAAGAACGTGCCCAGGTACTTGCCCGCGTAGTACTGGAAAATCATGGAGGGGCGCTCGAACTTCTGCGCATGACCCACGAAGAAGAATTCAACGGCCACATAGGTGATCAAGATCATCACCACGGCACCCGTACCGATGATCCCCTGGAACCCATAGGACGCGAAGTACTGCAGTATCTCTTGACCCGTTGCGAAGCCGGACCCGATGAGGAAGGCGATGATCGCCCCCGCATAGGTGAGCACGCGCAAAATACTCGTGTGCTCGACCGTGTCCAGCCGATTTCCCGTTCTCATTGGCGACGCCATAATGTTTTCCTTTCACCCGGCGGAGGGTTCTATACCGGGTCGTGCGCTCGAAACCGTTGCGGTGGTCGACCTGGGTGACCACATCGGCTACCGCAACACCACCGTGCGGTGCCCGGAGAGAATCACCCGGCCTTCGCAGTGCCACCGAACGGCGTTGGACAGTGCCTTGCATTCTGAGTCCCGCCCCGCGGCCACCAGGTCCTCCGGGCCGTAGGTGTGATCGGCTTCCACCACCTGCTGAGCAATGATGGGGCCTTCATCCAGTTCGTCACTCACGTAGTGTGCGGTGGCCCCCACGGTCTTCACCCCGCGTTCGTACGCCTGGTGGTACGGTTTGGCGCCCTTGAAACTGGGGAGGAACGAGTGGTGGATGTTGATGACCCGCCCCCGCATGCGTTCCACAAGGGACTCACTCAGTACCTGCATGTACCGGGCGAGTACCACCAGATCCACGGTGTACTGGTCCACCAGGTCCAGGAGTCGTGTCTCCGCCTCCGGCTTGTTCTCCTTGGTTACGGGCACGTGATGGAAGTCGATGCCGTGCCATTCCACCAGTCCTTGGTGATCCAGATGGTTGGACACCACCGCCACGATCTCAATGGGAAGTTCCCCCACTCGGGCACGGAACAGCAGATCATTGAGGCAGTGACCGTACTTGGAGACCATCACCAGCACGCGGCGCTTCTGCCCGTGAGGTCGCAGCTCCCAGTTCATGTGGAACCGTTGCGCCACCGGCTCCAAGTCCGCCCGCAGCGCTTGCTCATACAGTGCCTCACCCCTGGATGACACCACGTGGACGCGCATGAAGAACCGTTCCTGACGGCGATCGTCGAACTGCTTCAGTTCCGCAATGGTGCACCCGTGCTCAAGCAGCACGCCGGTGACCGCGTGCACGATACCCACGTCCTCCGGGCAGTCGAGGGTCAGAACCAGTTCGGTGGTCTCAGCGCCGGTGCGCGCCCGTTGTACGTCCGTCACGAGGCAACTCCTTCTTCGATCTTTCACGACTGTGGTGGTTCCGCCCGTGAGCTGATGGTGACCGTCACGGGCGGAACCCTCAGGCGACTTCTTCCCCGGAGTACTCCACCATCGCGTCCAGGAGCCACCGGACCGTGTAATCGGCGAAGGACGCCCTGGGCATGATCCGGTAGGTGAGGTCCTCCGTCTGCCACAGCAGGACGGGTACCGGACCCAGCAACGTGGACACCGCCCGCCCGGGGGTGAAGCTGCGCGGGTGCAGATCCACGTGGCAGCCCTTCTCCAAGACGGCGCGCGCCGAGGGCCCGGACAGCTCCAGCGTGGTGCGGTTGGCGGACAGGTCCACGGCCTGCCCGGCCGGGCCACCCTCGACGAAGACCGCCGCGAGCTTCTGCGCGAGCGGGTGGGTGGCCAGGGTGGGCAGGGCGCCCGGGTCGCGCTCGGAGCGGGTGTCCAGTCCGGGCACGGGGGCGACCTCGTCCCCGGTGACGGCCAAGAACTCGTCCGGGCCCAGCCACACCACGGCTGCCTCCGAGGTGTCCCCCGTGACCTCACCGCATGCGGCGGGGAGCCCCACGCCGAGCACCTCGGTGACCGCCTCCGCGGCGGGGGTCCCCGGCGTCACCCTGATCCCGACCATGGTCAGGAAAGGCACCTCCCGCAGACTCACCCCGCGCTCGCCGGACACGCTCGCACTCTTCATCTCCCCGGCCAGGTGCTCGACGGGGCTGCGGCGCAAGTGCGCCGCGTGCTCCGCCGTGCGCTCGGCCCTGTTCATCATGGTTTGCTCAGCCATCTCGACGCTTTCCTTCCGGGTCGTAAACGACGGGTTCGGCCACCAGCACGTCCACCAGCTGCCCGTCCAGGGGTGCCTGCAGGGTCTCACCGATGCGGTTGCGGCCGTCCTTGATCAGGGCCAGCCCGAAGGTCCGACCCAGCGCGGCACTGTTGTAACTGGAGGTCACATGCCCCTCCATGGGCACGGGTCCCTCCTGAGGAGTGATCGGTGTGCCCTGTTTAACCAGCTGGGTACCTTCCGGCAACCTGTAGTCGGTGTCCACGGGCAGCACGGCGACCAGTTCCTTGCGCACCTCGCCCTCCAGCCCCTTGCGGAAGTACGAGCGGTTGCCAATGAAGTCCTTACGCTTGGACACCACCCAATCCATCCCCAGATCCTGCGGGGTGACGGTGCCGTCCGTGTCCTGACCCACGATCGGGAAGGCCTTCTCGGCACGCAGCACGTGCATGGTCTCGGTGCCGTAGGGAGTGATGCCGTACTCCTGACCGGCCTGCCACACGTCCTCGAAGACCTCCGCTCCCCACCACGTGGGCACGTTGATCTCGAACGCGAGTTCCCCCGAGAACGAGATCCGACAGATGCGCGCGGGGATCCCGCTGGCCAGGGAGACCTCACGGTAGGCCATGAACGGGAACGCGTCGTTGGACACGTTCAGCTCCGGTACGAGCTTGGCGACCACGTCCCGGGAACGGGGCCCGGCCACGGCCACGGTGGTCCACTGCTCAGTCGCGGAGGTGCACACCACGTCCAACTCCGGCCACTCGGTCTGCAGCCACTCCTCGAGCCAGTCCAGCACGTTGGCGGCCCCACCGGTGGTGGTGGTCATGAAGTATCGGTCCTCGTCCAGCCGCAGCGTCACGCCGTCGTCGAAGACCATGCCGTCCGGCTTGCACATCACGCCGTAGCGGCCCATACCGGGCTTCAGTTTCTTGAACGCGTTGGTGTAGACGCGGTTGAGGAACTCCCCCGCGTCCTTGCCGCGGATCTCGATCTTGCCCAGGGTGGTCGCGTCCATGAACCCCACGGAGTTGCGGACCGCCGCGCACTCGCGCAGCACCGCGGCGTCCATGTCCTCCCCGTCCTGGGGGTAGTACCACGGCCGCTTCCACTGCCCCACGTCCTCGAACTTCGCACCGTGCGCCAGGTGCCACTCGTGGGGCGCGGACAGCCGGGCAGGGTCGAACATCTGCCCGCGCTGGGTACCCGCGAGCGCCACGAAGGCCACCGGGGTGTAGGGCGCACGGAAGGCGGTCACGCCGATCTCGTCCGGGGAGCTGCCGCCCAGCGCAGTGGCGATCACGCCCATGGTATTCACGCTGGAGGTCTTACCCTGGTCATTGGCCGTGGAGATCGAGGTGTAGCGCTTGACGTGCTCCACCGAGCGCATCCCGGCACCCAGCGAGCGCATCACGTCCTTGACGGCCTGGTCGCGTTGGAAGTCCACGAAGTGCTCGTCCCACGTGCCGGGCTCGCCCTCGGCGCCGGGGACCAGCCACAGCGGGCGCACGAGCCCCGGGGACTCCGGGTCGGTCGTGGCGGCACGCGCCGTGGCGGCGAATCCCGCTGCGGAGGCCGCGTTCGCCCCGGCCTGCGCCCCTTCGACCAGGCACCCGGCCAGGTCCAGGGTGCCCGCGGTCCCTCCGGCCACATGCTGGCCCGCCATCGCGGTCTCGGGCACGAACGCCGCGATCGTCTCGTTCCAGCGCAACGGACCGCGGCGCTGGTTGTGCAGGTGGATCACGGGGTTCCAGCCACCGGACACCGCCAGCAGATCCGCCTCGAAGGTCTCGGGCTCTCCGGTGAGTTCGCCCGCGTCGTCGAGCGCGCTGACGACGACGCCGCTCACGCGCCCGTCCGCGTCGGCGGTGGTGTCGATCACGGCCGAGCCGTAGCGCACGGACAGACCGGTGGCCCCGGCGACCTCTGCGGAGACCGCGGAAGCTTGAGGGCGGGCATCCACGATCCCGGCGACCGTGATGCCGCGTTCCACGAGATCCGCCACGAGCCGGTAAGCGGAGTCATTGTTGGTCGCGACCACCACGGTGGAGCCGGCCGCGGCGCCGTAGCGGTTGAGGTAGCTGCGCACCGCGGAGGCCAGCATGATCCCGGGGCGGTCGTTGTTGCGGAAGACCACGGGACGCTCGTGGGTGCCCTGGGCGAGCACCACTTGCTGAGCGCGTACGTGCCACACTCGCTCCCGGGACACGCCCTTGGGCACCTCTCCCGTGAGGTGGTCGGTGCGGCGCTGGACGGCCACCACGTAGTTACTGTCGTAGCTGCCGATGGCGGTGGTGCGGGTGAGCACCGTGACCTCTTCGGCCGCCTCCAGCTCGGCGCTCACGCGCTCCACCCACTCGTGGGCCGGGACTCCATCGATGCGCTCACCGTTGCCGGACAGCAAGGCCCCGCCCGGGCGCGGCTGGTCGTCCATGAGGATCACCCGGGCGCCGGAGGCCGCGGCGTCCCGGGCTGCGGACAGCCCCGCCGGGCCCGCACCGATCACGAGCACGTCCGTGTGGACGTACTTGCGGTCGTAGTAGGCGCGGTCGGTACCGGGGTCCAGCTGCCCGTGACCTTCGAGGTAGACAGCGTCCATCCCGGGGGTCAATTCGGTGACCGTGGCCTGCAGCATGGACTCGGCCACCTCCTGCTCGTGCCGGGGGGAGACCTTGATCAAGGCATTGGGCTCCTCCACACCGGCGGAGTACAGCCCACGGGGGCGGCGCCGGTACATGGACGGGGCACAGTCGATCTTGCCGTTGGCCACCAGGGCGGAAGCCACGGTGTCCCCGCGGTAGCCCGTGTACGGGACACCCTCGAAGGTGAAGCCCACCGTGGTGGAACGGTCGATGCCGTGCCCGGCGGCGCGCTCGGCCGCCAGGCGATGGGTTTGCTCGCTCACAGGGCACCTCCAACATTTCCCAGGTCCGGCCGGGGATCGCTGATCTTGTACTCGGTCTTGAACTCGTAGGTCACCGTGTCACGCACCGCGTTGAACCAGCGGCGGCAGCCGGCGTTGTGAGCCCAGCGCTCGGACAGCAACCCCCGCGGATTGGCGCGGTAGAACAGGTAACGGGCCCACTGCTGGTCGTCCAGCTCGAACGGGTCCTCGGGGTAGGGCACGTGGGCCTCCCCGCCGTAGTGAAATTCGGTCTCATCCCGTGGACCGCACCACGGGCAATTGATCTGCAGCATGTTCGCTCCCTCTAGTGCGCCACGGCGGCGGCGCCGTGCTCGTCGATCAGCATGCCCGTCTCGAACCGTTCGAGACTGAAGGCCTCGTTGAGCGGGTGTGGTTCGTCATGGGCAATGGTGTGCGCGAGCGTGAAGCCCGCCCCCGGGGTTCCCTTGAAACCGCCGGTGCCCCAGCCGCAGTTGACGTAGAGCTGATCCACGGGTGTCTTGGACACGATCGGGGAGGCGTCCAGCGTGACGTCCACCACTCCACCCCACGTGCGCAGCACGTGGGCCCGGGCGAAGATCGGGAACAGCTCCACCGCGGCGGCCATTTGCTCCTCGATCACGTGGAACGAACCGCGCTGGCCGTAGCCGTTGTAGGCGTCAATGCCGGCACCCATGACCAGCTCACCCTTGTGCGCCTGGGAGACGTACACGTGGACGTGGTTGGACATCACCACGGTGGGGTGGACCATCTCGTGCAGTTCGGAGACGAGAGCCTGCAGCGGGTGGGACTGGATGGGCAGCTCGAAGCCCGCCAGTTCGGCCAGCACCGAGGAGTTACCCGCACCGCACAGCGCGACCTTGCCGGCGTTGATCCGGCCCCGGCTGGTCTCCACAGCGATCACCCGTCCGGCTTCCTTCACGAAACCGGTGACCTCGCAGTTCTGGATGATGTCCACGCCCATCTCGTCGCATTTGCGGGCGAAGGCCCATGCCACGTGGTCGTGCTTGGCAATACCCGCGCGCGGCTGGTAGGTGGCGCCCATGATCGGGTACCGGATGTCGTCACCGATGTTGATGATGGGGCACAGTTCCTTGACCTGCTGGGGGTCGATCCACTCCGCGTCCACGCCGTTGAGCTTGTTCGCATTCACGCGCCGTGTGCTTTCACGTACGTCCTGCAGAGTGTGGGCCAGGTTCAGCACCCCGCGCTGGGAGAACAGGAAGTCGTACTCGAGTTCGTCCGGCAGCTGCTCCCACAACTTCAAGGAGTGCTCGTACATCCCCGAGGACTCGTCCCACAGGTAGTTGGAGCGGATGATGGTGGTGTTGCGGGCCATGTTGCCGCCGCCCAGCCAACCCTTCTCCAGCACGGCCACGTTGGTGATGCCGTGGTGCTTGGCCAGGTAGTAGGCGGTGGCCAGCCCGTGCCCGCCACCGCCTACGATCACCACGTCGTAGGAAGGTTTGGGGTCCGGGTTGCGCCACAGGAAATCCGGGTGATCCGGCAAGAGATCAGCCATCAGGACACTCCGTTCATCGCCGCTTCGGCGTAGTCATGGGTGGATTCGGCGTCAGCATTGCTCGCCGAAAGTTCGGGGTAGAGCGGGAAGGCGGCGGCCAGGGCGTTCACGCGCTCGCGTAGGCCGTCGAGGGCGGCGGCGTCGTCGGCGGCCGTCAGCAAGGTCCGGGCAATGATGTCGGCGACCTCGCGGAACTCGTCGGGGCCGAATCCTCGGGTGGCCAACGCGGGGGTGCCGATCCGCAACCCCGAGGAGACCATGGGCGGGCGCGGGTCGAAAGGCACCGCGTTACGGTTGACCGTGATGTCCACTCGGTGCAGCAGGTCCTCGCCCTGCTTGCCGTCCAGCTGGGCGTTGCGCAGATCCACAAGCACCAGGTGCACGTCCGTGCCGCCGTTGACCAGCCCGATCCCCTGCTCCGCCACGTCATCGTGCAGCAGTCGCTCGGCCAGGATTTTGGCGCCCTCGAGGGTGCGGCGCTGCCGGTCCTTGAACTCTTCACCGGCGGCGTACTTGAAGGCCACGGCCTTCGCCGCGATCACGTGCTCGAGCGGGCCGCCCTGCTGGCCGGGGAACACCGCGGAGTTCATCTTCTTGGCCAGCTCCTGCTTGCACAGGATCACCCCGCCGCGTGGGCCGCCCAGGGTCTTGTGCGTGGTGGTGGTCACCACGTCCGCGTGGGGCACGGGATTGGGGTGCAGGCCGGCGGCCACCAGACCGGCGAAGTGGGCCATGTCCACCATGAGGTAGGCCCCCACCTGGTCCGCGATCTCGCGGAAGCGCGCGAAATCCAGCTGGCGGGTGTAGGCGGACCAGCCGGCCACGATCAGCTTGGGCCGGTGTTCGACGGCGAGGCGCTCGACCTCGGCCATGTCGATCTCCAGGTCCTCTTCCGACACGCCGTAGGCCACCACGTTGTAGAGCTTGCCGGAAAAATTCAGTTTCATGCCGTGGGTCAGGTGACCACCGTGAGCCAGGTTCAACCCCAGAATCGTGTCCCCTGGGTCCAACAGCGCGAACATCGCCGCGGCGTTGGCCTGCGCCCCCGAGTGAGGCTGCACATTGGCGTGTTCGGCGCCGAACAGGTCCTTGACCCGGTCGATGGCCAGTTGCTCGATCACGTCCACGTGTTCACAGCCGCCGTAATACCGACGGCCGGGGTAGCCCTCCGCGTACTTGTTGGTGAGCACCGACCCCTGCGCCTGCATCACCGCCATGGGCGCAAAGTTCTCGGAAGCGATCATTTCCAGGGTTCCTTGCTGGCGTCGCAGCTCGGCTTCGATGGCCTCGGCCACTTCAGGGTCGCCCTGGGCGAGATGAGTATTCAGATCGACCATCCTCGGCCTCCTCAGGTGTTGCTCCGTCTTCTGATACGTAATTGATATATCAGGCTGTGATCCAAGTTACGGTCACGGTGGCGACCCGTCAATGGGTTTCCGAAATTTTTTCTAATCGGTGTCATCCGGGCCGGTACGGGGTCCGGACGCCACGACCCCGGTGAGCCATCGGCCGGCCGGCACGAAGCCCGGTTAGAATCTGGTCGGAATCGAGAGGAAGGGCCGGATGAAGAACACGGGATCAAGCGCATCGTTGGCTACTCGGGCGTTCGAACTTCTCCAGGACAGGCTCATCTTCTTGGACATCGCCCCTGGCGATCCGCTGAACGAGACGCAGCTGGGACTCGAGCTGGAGGTGGGTCGCACTCCGCTGCGTGAGGCACTGAAGCGACTGGAGTCCGAGCGGCTGGTGACCACTTTCCCTCGTCGCGGCACGTTCGCCACCTCCGTGGACATCACCGTGCTCTCCGAGGTCTCGGAGGTCCGGGAGGTGCTCGAACCCCTCGCCGCGCGGCTGGCCGCACAGCGGCTGGATCACCGCTCACGCGGTGAGCTCGAGAACCTCAAGGGTCAGCTCGATGCCGCCTCCCCGGGAGATTCCTCCGACCCCCAGGACGCGTTGCGCTGGGACAGCACGATCCACCGTGCCCTCTACCATGCCGCCGGCAATGCCCACCTCGAGGCCACGCTGGTTCGGTACGGGAACCTGGCCACCCGGATCTGGTGTCTGGCCGCCACCCGGAACCCCACTCCCACGGAACACATCGCGGTCCACTCGCAACTGCTGGATGCCGTCCTGAGTGGCCGCGGTGAGGACGCCGCGGAGATCATGCGCGAGCACGTGGGCGAGTTCGAGCAGCACATGCGCAAGGTGCTCTGACACCTCACGGGGCCACCGGACAGTGTTGGCGACGGTTCGGCATAGCGGAATCCTTGACGACCGCCGCATTTTGGACACACACGCATCCCCAGCCCGACCCGGGGACAGTCGGATCGGGCTGGGGAACGGCGAGGGTCTTCGAGACCGTGTCCTTGAACTGCGGGAGACCGTTCAGGTACTCCACCACTGAATCGTCCCACCGGTCTCCGCGCCCTCCGTTCCCCGTCCGGCGAGAAGGCGGACGCCCGCCATGAGAAGCCCGTGCCCCGCGCGAGTGGCGCCATCATGGTTAAGATGGATCTCTAACAGTGTTGCAAAAAAGACAACATTGTTGCGTTGATTGGACCTTACGGGTTGGGCCGTCTTCTTCTTACTCTTGCACTTGTCGAAGCATTAAACCCCCGCAAAAATTGCCTAAGAGTCCCCATTTCTACTGGGCCGGCCGGAGAATCTGCCTCTGAGCCTTGACCTTGTCGTGTGATGCAGCTTACATTTGCACAACCAGCTTGCGCTCACTGCAACTGGACCGGTCATCAAGTGAGTTCTCCACTGCCACTGAATCACACACTTGCTTCTACTCGGCAGGTCGCTCGAAAGTAATCCCGTGGCACAACAAACATCCGGCACCACCTCGAAGGTGGTCACCCAGAGCGAGCGACGCCGAGTCATTGCGGCGAGCTTCGTGGGCAACTTCGTGGAGTGGTTCGATTACGCGGTTTACGGCTATTTAGCCGCGACCATCTCCCGGGTGTTCTTCCCGGACTCAGACCCACAGACAGCCTTGCTCGCGACTTTCGGGCTCTTCGCCATCTCGTTCTTCATCCGCCCGATAGGCGGGTTCGTATGGGGTCACATCGGGGACAAGATTGGGCGGACGGTGGCTTTGTCGTTCTCCATCCTGGTGATGTCCGCAGCCACATTCGCTATCGCTCTGATCCCCGATTACAGAACTATCGGCATTGCGGCGCCCATTCTGTTGTTGGTCGTGCGTGTGGTCCAAGGGTTTTCCGCCGCAGGCGAGTATGCGGGCGCGTCGGCCTTCCTGGTGGAGTACGCCCCGGACCACAAGCGAGGGGTCTATGCAGCGGTGGTACCGGCAAGCACGGCCAGTGGCCTACTCTTCGGCTCGTTGTTCGTCGCCGGGCTCACGGCCATCCTCTCCGACGATCAGATGCTGTCCTGGGGCTGGAGAGTCCCGTTCCTCTTAGCAGGACCAATGGGTCTCATCGGCCGATACATCCGTAACCGGCTCGAGGACGCACCCGTGTTCCGTGAACTCGCGGAACAGGAACAGACGAAATCAACCCCGGTTCTGGACATGTTCAAGTACCACTGGTGGACATTGCTCCGCACCATCGGCGCAGTACTACTGAACGCGGTGGGCTTCTACATACTGCTCAGCTACATGCCCACGTACCTCCACGAGGAAGTGGGACTTGGCCAGACCGAGTCCTTCATTGCTACGTCCATTGCCCTGGTCACATATGTGGGATTTATTTTCCTGACAGGGATGGCCTCAGATCGATTCGGCCGCAAGAAAGTCCTGATGGCGGCGTCTATCAGCTTCATGGTGCTCACGGTGCCCATCTTCATGCTCTTGGACACCGGCTCATTTGTCCTGATCCTCATACTTCAAGTAGTCCTCGGGGCCATGCTGACTCTCAACGACGGGACACTACCTAGCTTCCTGGCCGAAGCTTTCCCCACCCGAATGCGCTACAGCGGTTTTGCTGTCAGCTTCAACGTCTCCAATGCTTTATTCGGCGGCACCGCGCCTTTCATGGCCACTCTTTTGATTTCAGCTCTCAATACTCCATTGGCACCTGCGTGGTACTTGGTGGTCGCAGCCCTTGGATCTTTGATCGCCGTAGCCGTCTCCAAAGAGACTGCAGGCCGCCCACTCACCCATTGATCGCGTTTGTCCCTACACCTTCCGTTGCGCTTGGGTCGCAGAACTGACAAGTGTTGCAACAAAGTTGCGCACAGGTTCCGTTCGACTGAACTTTACGTGGTGGGATCCCGCGCACTCGCTTGAAGATCGCGGATTCATGAGAACTCTTGACCAATGAGGTGTGATGCTGTTCACTTTACTTGCAACACCGTATTGCTAGATGCAACTTCGTTAGAGAGATCATCACCCAGCTTTTTTCGACAGAACGGTCGTCGGCAAGGCCGTCGGCGATGGAAGGAGGTCGCATGGCCCGGTTAAGAGACCAGCAGGTCACGGACCGCACGGGCGAAGCAGTGCCCGAGGCAGATCAGCAGCTGAAGGTTTCGCTTCCACGGTTCCGAGGACGGGTGATCCCACCGGTCGATCGAACGATCATCACGGTCCTGCCCCCGCTGTTGATCATCGCGGTCATCGTGGCCGTCAGCGTCAATCCCGACGGGTCGGCTCGCGTCATCAACGATCTTCGGACGTGGGTGACCTCCGGATTCACCTGGTGGTTCGTGCTCTATTCCTTGACGGCCATCGCAGTGTGCGCGTGGTTGGCGTTCAGCAAGATCGGCCGGGTTCGACTGGGCGGCCCGAAGGCTCGGCCCGAGCACAGCAAGTTCGCCTGGTACTCGATGCTGTTCGCCTGCGGGCAGGGCGTGGGACTGATCTTCTGGTCCGTTGCCGAGCCCATGCTGCTGGGCGACGAGGCTCCCGTGGTCCCCGGCTCCGACAGCCCGGGGGAACCCGGGATGGTCTGGGCCTATTTCCACTGGGGATTGACCGCGTGGGCGATGTACTGCGTGGTTGCCCTCTGCCTTGCCTACTCCCACCATAATCTGGGGAAGACCCTGACCTTCCGTGAGGCCACCGTTGACATCCTCCCCGCACCCCTGCAGCGTTCCGCAGGCGTGATTGTCGAACTATTGGCCATCATCGCCACCGTCCTGGGTCTCGCGACTTCTTTCGGTTTCGCCGTGATGCAGTTCACCAGCGGCCTGTCCACCTTCACCGGCGTGGAGCCGAGCATCACCGTATGGGTCATCGTCATCGTCGCACTAGCCGCGTTCGCCGCTTTCTCGGCATTCGTCGGGGTCAACAAGGGCATGAAGCGCATCAGCGAGGCCAACTCGGTGCTCAGTATCGTGCTGGTCGTGGGGGTCTTCCTCTTCGGCCCCATCGTTTTCGTTCTTTCGAACCTGACGCAGACCTTCGGTACCTTCATCTACAACTTCATCCCGATGAGCTTCTGGTCCGACTCCGGCACAGCCGGTGCCCCGCTCGAGAGCTGGTCCGATAGCTGGAGTGGACCGTGGACAGTCTTCATCTGGTGCTGGGTGATCGCCTTCTCCCCCTTCGTCGGGGGATTCATCGCCAGGATTTCCCGTGGTCGCACCATCCGGGAATTCATCCTGGGCGTGACCATTATCCCGTCGTTGATCGTCATGATCTGGATCGGCATCATTGGATCCGCCGCGGTGTACTACAACCAGCAAAGCAGCGGTGAAATTGCAGATAAGGTCGCCGCAGACACCTCCTCCGGTCTGTTCGCAGCGCTCGAAATGGTCCCGCTCGTGGGAGGGATCCTCCTGGTGGTGGCCACCATCCTCGTGGCGACCTACTACGTCACCAGCCTTGACTCAGGGACCTACGCGCTTGCCGAGTTCGTGTCCGCACCCCGGAAGGCCGGTCCGTGGTTTCGGGTGGTCCTGGTTGTGAGCATTGCCGCCGTGGCGACCGCGCTCCTGTCCATCGGTGGCACCTCGGTGGTCGACACGGTCCAGACCGGCACCATCATCGGGGCCTTCCCCTTCTCCTTCATCATCTTCCTGATGATCGCCAACCTGATCCGCAGGCTGGTCACACGGACCAAGGACAGCAGGAGACTCGAGAAAGAGATCAACGACCCGAATCCTCGCCCTGAAGACGACTACGTGGACGAGCACGGTCTCCCCACCGGAGAGATGCCCATCCTCACCGACACCTCCGTCGCGGATTCCCGCCGGCCTTCCACCGCGCCGGATGAAGATCCCATGAAAGGGGGACACGCGTGAAAACTTCCCTGCTCGCACATGCCACGGCACCTGAATTCTCCAACTGGCTCGACAACGAACGCGCCACAGTCCTGGTCCCCGTGGGAGCGCTCGAACAACACGGGCCCCACCTCCCCCTGGGAACCGACAGCCTGCTCGCGACCGCCGTGAGCCTGGGGGCGGCCGAGCGCACCGGCGCCAAGGTGGCCCAGACTCTCAACTACGGATACAAATCCCAGCAGAAGTCCGGCGGGGGAAACCACTTGCGGGGCACCCTGAGCCTCGATGCCGACAGCTTGATCGGCATCACCCGGGACATCACCCGCTCGTTCCTGCAGCAAGGTGTCCGCAACCTGGTGTTCGTCAACGGCCACTACGAGAACTACCAATTTCTCTACGAGGGCGTGGACCTGGCGCTGCGTGACCTCGGCCTGTCCGACCCCGCCGGCCCGTCGGTCCTGCTGTTGTCCTACTGGGACTACGTTTCCGAGAGCACCCTCGCAACCGTGTACCCCCAGGGCTTCCCTGGCTGGGACATCGAACACGGCGGAGTCCTCGAAACCTCGCTCATGCTCCACCTGCACCCCGAACTGGTGCATATGGACGAGGCCGTGGAACACGGCCCCGCCCTGCTCCCCCGGTTCGACCGACTACCGGTCGTTCCGGAACGGACCCCGGACACGGGCGCACTGTCCGCGCCGAGCGGTTCCACGGCGCAGAAGGGACGGCTGCTGTTCGAGCAGACCGTTGCGGACTTGGCCACCGATCTTTCCACCGAACTCGGGCTCGAGCGCTGAACACACGCCCCCGAGTCCGAACATCCACACCACACGAAGGAGAAATAATGAACACCGATACCCCCGCCACGTCCGTCTCCGACCTCGAACGCCTCAAAGTCCTGCACAACGGCGAGAAAACGCCCCTGACCTTCTCGGACGCGGAGTTCGAGCGTCGGTTGGGCGGGCTACGCCAGATCATGGCGGAGAAGGACCTGGACGCCGTGGTGCTCACCAGCTACCAGGGCATCAAGTACTACTCCGATTTCCTGTTCACCTACTTCGGCCGTTCGTACGCCCTCGTGGTCACCCCCGAGGACTCCGTCTCGGTGACGGCCAACATCGACGCAGGCATGCCGTGGCGGCGCAGCTACGGCGAGAACATCGTCTACACCGACTGGCGCCGTGACAACTTCTACTACGGCGTCCAGCAGGCCTTGCAGGAACGCGGGATCCCCGCGAAGCGCCTCGGCGTGGAGGACGACACGATGCCCGAGCTGATCCGCCGGCGTTTCCGGGAGACCTTCCCGGACGCCGAGCTGGTGGACGTCTCCCAGGACTCCATGCGTCAGCGGACGATCAAGTCCGCGGAGGAGATCGAGGTCATCAAGCACGGCGCCCGCATCGGTGACCTGGGTGGTGAGGCCATCCGCAACGCCATCCGCGAGGGCGTCATGGAGTACGAGGTGGCGCTGGCCGGCACCGAGGCCATGGTCCACGAGATCGCCCGCACCTTCCCGGATTCCGAGATCCGCGACACGTGGGTGTGGTTCCAGTCCGGGATCAATACGGACGGCGCCCACAACTGGGCCACCACCCGTAAGCTGCGCCGCGGGGACATCCTCTCCCTGAACTGCTTCCCCATGACCAGCGGCTACTACACGGCCCTGGAACGCACCCTGTTCCTGGGTGAGCCGGACGCGGAATCCCTGCGACTGTGGAACATCAATGTGGAGGTCCACGAGGCCGGCTTGGAACTCATCAAGCCCGGCGCCGTCTGCAAGGACATCGCCGCGGAACTGAACAAGATCTACGTTTCCCACAACCTGCTGCCCAACCGCACCTTCGGCTACGGGCACTCCTTCGGTGTGCTGTCCCACTACTATGGCCGCGAGGCGGGCCTGGAGCTGCGTGAAGACATCGACACCGTTCTGGAACCGGGAATGGTCGTGTCCATGGAACCCATGATCACCGTCCCGGAGGGTCAGCCCGGGGCGGGCGGGTACCGTGAGCACGACATCCTGGTGGTGGGCGAGGATGGCGCCGAGAACATCACCAAGTTCCCGTACGGTCCGGAGAAGAACATCGTGGACGCCTGATCCGCACTACCGGGCACCGCACCCCGCATGGAGGTGCGGTGCCGAACGGGTGGGGGCCGTGGGGCGGTAACACCGTCTCACAGCCCCCACCCGTTCAGTACCGAGCGCCCCGGCCCACTGCACACCCCTCCGGAAGAACGGAACACCCATGAGCGCAACCTCCCAGCAACCGGGGCGGCCGCGAGGCAGCTCGGTGATCGACCATGCCCTGGCCGTCCTGCGCTGCTTCTCGGCGGAGGAACCACTTCTGGGGGTCACCGAGATCGCAAACCGGGTGGGGCTGCACAAGTCCTCGGTGTCCCGGATCCTCGCCACGTTGGAGAACTCGGACGTGGTCGAGCAGGATCCCGTGTCCCGCCAGTTCCGCCTGGGGATGGGGCTCATCACGGTGTCCGGCCCGCTGTTAGCCACCATGGACGTGCGGCGCGTGGCCTACCCGCACATGCAGGAACTCACGGCGCAGACCGGGGAGACCACCGCGCTACTGCTGTGGAACGGCTTCGAGGCGGTGTGCGTGGAACAACTGTCGAGCCCCCACCCGATCAAACACACCTCCCCCCTGGGCACCCGGTACAACACCGCGTACAGCTCCTCCGTCCAACTATTCCTCTCCGACCAGCCCGAACCGCGCATCCGGTCCCTGGTGCTGTCGGGTGCCATAGAGCTACCCGTCCAGGACGAACCCCACGTAGCGAACTACCTGCAGAAACTGGCGGAGGTCCGGCTCTCGGGAGTGGCCCTCAACTACGGCAGGACCTCCGTGGACGAGGTGGGCATTTGCGCCGGGATCCGGGATCACCGGGGCGATCTGGTGGCCGGACTCATGGTCGCAGCACCACGTTTCCGCGTGGGCGAGGAACAGGCGCGGCATATGTGCCACGCAGCGAGTCTCGCGGCCACTGAGATTTCCCGCCGCATGGGCCACACCGGCGCCTAAACGGCGGACCGATCACTCACCCGCCTCCCTCAGCGCATCCGCCGCACGAATCAACCCCAGGTGACTGAACGCCTGGGGGAAGTTGCCCGCCATCCTGTGCGCGACGACGTCGTACTCCTCGGCCAGCAGGCCCAGGTCCGATGAGAACCCGACCGTGGTGCGCATGAGCTCGCGAGCCTCGTCCAACCGGCCCGAACGCGCGTACTGCTCCACGAGCCAGAAAGTGCAGATCACGAACGGGTACTCGTGGCCTTTCAACCCGTCCATGGACTGACCGGATTCGAGGGTGCGGTAGCGCCAAACCTGCCCATAGTCGCCCTGCAGGTCCTCCTCGATCCGCGCGGTCGTGCGCAGCATGGCCGGATGATCCGGCTCGATGAACCCGGTGTGCGGCAGCTGCAGCAGGGAGGCGTCCACCTCGGTATTGTCGTAGGTCTGGGTGAAGATCCCGAGTTCCTCGTTGTAACCCTTTTCCCAGATCTCGTCATACAGGCGGTCCCGCAACGTGGTCCAGTGCTCGACGTCGCCCACGAGCCCGTGCTCCCGCACGGCCCGGATGCCCTCGTTGAACGCGGCCCACATCATCACGCGCCCGTGCGTGAAGAAATGCGGTTCACCACGCATCTCCCAGATCCCGTTGTCCGGCACGTCCATGTGGATCTCGCAAAAAGCGATGAGGTTGCACTGCAACCCCCACGAGTAGTCGTTCTCCTTGATCCCGGCCTCACGCAGGGTGGCCAGGGCGATCATCACCTCGCCCACGACATCCGCCTGGTACTGGCCCACGGCACCGTTGCCCACGCGCACGGGAGTGGAGGCTTCATAGCCGCTCAGGTGCGCCAACTCGTATTCCGCGAGATTGCGCCGCCCGTCGATGCCGTACATGATCTGCAGCTGATCCGGGTCCGCCGCGACCGCTCGCAGCAACCAGTCCCGCCACAGGAGCGCGCCGTCCTGGTGGTCGTGCTGCACCAGAACCTCAATGGTCAGCGCCGCATCCCGCAGCCACGTGTAGCGGTAGTCCCAGTTCCGCTCCCCGCCGAAGTCCTCGGGCAGGCTCGCGGTGGGGGCGGCCACAATGCCACCGGTCTCCGAATGGGTCAGCGCACGCAACACGAGCAGCGAGCGCGATATCGCCTCGTCGTACTCACCGTCAAAGGTCACGTCGGAGGCCCAGTCGCGCCAGAACTCTTCGGTGGCCTGCTGCGCGAGGCCCGGTTCCGCCGGAACGGGGAGTTGATCGTAGGAGTGACACCATGTGAGCACCCAGTCCATCCGCTCACCGGCGGAAAGATCGAACGTGCCGTGATGGCCCCGTCGCAGACCTTCGAGGACGCGAATGTCCGCGCCGGGGCCGTGCGCCTTCTCGCCGCGCGACGGCACGGACTTTCCATCGTGATCCACGAGGTAGGGCTTCAATTGAGGCCCGGTCAGCAGTAATGCGTCCGGGCCGGCCACGGCAAGCAGACCGTGCTGCACATCCCGCCTGGCCGCAGCCTTTTTTGCCGCGTGGCGCACTCTGCCGCGGAAATTCTTGTACGAGCCGGCATCGGTTCGGCTCTTGAACGAACGCTCCAAGTGACCCTGACCGTCCTGTTGGCGCAGGTCCTGGTTGGTGCCCACCGGGTGCGGTTCCGTGCCGGAGCGTGACGGGTGAGCGGCGTCGTCGTGATCGTGGGGTTGATCACCGGGCGGGTTGAGTTCTACGCGGCGGATCCACGGGGTGACCCTGCCGTAATCGAAGCGGATGCGCAGATCATGCTCCACCTGGACCGTGCCTTCCAGGCATTCCACGCGACGCACCAGGTCCGCGTGGGCGTCACTGGGCGGCAGGAAGTCCGTGACCCGAACACGGCCGGTGGGGGTGCGCCACTCGGTTTCCAGCACGAAAGTTTGGGGGATGTAACGGCGCGAGACCACCTCGCCGTCCACCGCGGAGAGCTTCCAGCGACCGTTGTCCTCGTCGCCCAGGATCGAGCAGAACACCGCGGGGGAATCGAAGCGCGGGAAACACAACCAGTCCATGCTGCCCTCTCGGGACACCAACGGCCCGGTGTGGAGATCGGCCAGCAGCGCGTAATCCTCAAGAGGGGTGCTCATGGCCCTCATTCAATCATCAGCAACCTGCGGACACCTGGGAGATTACGCCTCCGCCGGTTCACCCGGGTGCCATAACGTAGGGGCATGGACAACATCAGGACACTGGTCATCCTCGGCGCCTCCGGCGATCTCACGGCCCGCCTACTCCTGCCCGGCATGGGCACGCTGCTCGACCACCAGCCCGAACGGGACATCACGGTGATCGGATCCGCCCGCGACGCCTTCCCCGGCCCGCTGGGACCCGACGACGACGTTCGGGGCGCCGATTGGCCCCAAACGGTCGCCAAGGCCTTTGATTCCGTGGGCGCCACCGGCCCTTCGGTGGATCGGGTGAAAGAGTCCACGCGCTGGATCGAGTGCGACGCGGCCGATCCGGCTCAACTGGCCTCCCTGCTCGATGACGTGGAAGGGCCGGTCTGCCTGTATTTCGCCCTGGCTCCGGCGGTCACCCGGAAGGCCTGCGAGGCCCTGAAGAGTCTGGATTCGCTGCCCGATGATCTTTGCCTGGCTCTCGAGAAGCCCGTGGGCACCGATCTGGCATCGGCCCGCGAACTCAATTCCCTGGTGGGCCAGCTAGTCGATGAGGAACACACGTTCCGCGTGGACCACTTCCTGGGCATGCCCGGGGTTCTCGACGTGAGTGGACTGCGCTTCGGCAACCGAATGTTCGAGCCTGTCTGGAACCGCGAGCACATCGAGTCCATTGAGATCGTCTTCGATGAGACCCTGGCCCTGGAGGGCCGCGCCGGTTTCTACGACTCCACCGGTGCCGCCGAGGACATGATCCAGTCCCACCTGTTGCAGGTCATGGCGTTGATCATGATGGAGCCACCCTCTCGTTTCGATCCCGTGGAGGTTCCCGCGAACACCGCGCACGTCCTCCGCGCCGCCCGGTTGTGGAGCGAGGATTCCTCCACCCGTTCCCCCCATTACCGTTCAATCACCCCCGTGGTTCGCGGCCGGTACACGGCGGGCACCGTGGACGGGCACGAGCTCCCCGATTACGCCTCCGAAGAGGGCGTTGACCCCTCGCGGGAGACGGAAACGTTTGCCCAGGTCACCCTGGAAGTGGACACCTGGCGGTGGAACGGCGTGCCCGTCACGCTGCGTTCGGGCAAGGCCATCGGCAACCCGGTTCAGCACATTCGCGTCACCTTCCGGCAACCGCCGCACGGCTACGAGGGCTGGCCGCACCCCCTGGCCCCCAATGCCCTGAGCGTGGGTTTCGAGGACGAGCAGGTGCAGATCGAACTCAACGTGGGTAGCCCCTTCGACTCTCGAGGCATGAATCGATTGACGCTGTCCAGCGCCACCCCCGCCCCCGGCCTCACCGCTTACGGCTCCGTGGTGCGCTGGATCCTGGACGGGGACCCCACCTTCACCGTGCGCGCGGACGCGACCGAAGAGGGCTGGCGGATCATCGATCTCATCAAGAACGCCTACGCCACTGACGCGCCCCTGCTCGAGTACCCCGCCGGTTCCGAGGGCCCGGTGCCGCTGCCCTAGCGGCTCGTCCTAAGTTGCACAGCCCGGGCGTCGGGGTGCTCTCTCATTGACGGTACGACCCAGAACCCGCGCCCCCTGCAATTTGATCGACGTTGAAACCAAGAACAGGCCGTTTCCTGGCTCTAACGTCGATCAGAATGCGCTCACCGCCCGTACCCTTGCATCTCACCCGGGAGTTTCGTGTCTTCCTCCGCGCGCATCCACCACATCACGCCGCTGCAACGCCAGTCCGTGGCTCGTACCCTGCGCACCCCGTCGTGGCTCAAGACCGAGGTGCTGGGTGCCCTGGTGGTGGGGCTGGCCTTGATTCCCGAGGCCATTGCCTTCTCCGTGATCGCCGGCGTGGATCCGCAGGTGGGGCTGTTCGCGGCGGCGCTCATGGCCATGACGTTGGCGTTCGTGGGTGGGCGCCCCGCCATGATTTCCGCCGCCACCGGAGCGACCGCGCTGGTCATGGCCCCGCTGGTGGCATCCCACGGCGTGAACTACCTGATTGCCGCGGTGATCCTGGCGGGTGTTTTCCAGATCGTGTTGGGCGCGGTGGGTTTTGCGCGGATCATTCGCTTTGTCCCGCGTTCGGTCATGGTGGGCTTTGTGAACGCGCTGGCCATTTTGTTGTTCGTCCCGCAGCTCCAAGAACTCATCAACGTGCCGTGGGCGGTGTACCCGATTGCTGCGGCGGCGCTACTGATCGTGTTTGGCCTGCCCCGGATCACCACCGCGGTACCGGCGCCGCTCGTGGTCATCCTGGTGCTCACCCCGGTGGTGGTGCTGCTGGGTTTGAACGTGCCCACGGTGGGTGACAAGGGAAAACTTCCCGACTCCTGGCCGCAGCTGATCGTCCCGGACGTCCCCTACACCCTGGACACACTGCAGATCATTGCGCCGTTCGCCCTGACCATGGCGGTGGTGGGCATCATGGAATCACTCATGACCGCGAAACTCGTGGACGACATCACCGACACGCCCTCCAACAAAACCCGTGAAACCTGGGGCCAGGGCGTGGGCAATGTGGTCAGCGGCATGTTCGGCACCATGGGCGGTTGCGCCATGATCGGGCAGACGATGATCAACGTGCGGGCCTCGGGCGCGCGCACCCGGATCTCGACGTTCCTGTCCGGACTCTTCCTTCTCCTGCTCGTGGTGCTGCTCGGTGAGATCGTGGGCATCATTCCCATGGCCGCGCTGGCCGCCGTCATGATCTTTGTGGCCTGGTCCACGTTCGACTGGCATTCCATCCGCCCCTCGACACTGCGCCGCATGCCGCTGTCCGAAACCGTGGTCATGCTCGTGACCGTTGCCGTCACGGTGGCCACGCACAACTTGGCGCTCGGTGTCGCGGCCGGTGTCCTGGCGGCGGTGATCGGCTTCGCCCGGCGCGTGGCACACGTGGTCACGGTGGAACGCACGGTGACTCCCGCCCCTGACGACGCCGCCGTGGCCACCTACCGCGTGCGCGGCGAGTTGTTCTTCGCCTCCTCCAACGACCTCTACACCCAGTTCCGCTACGCCGAGGACCCGGCCACCGTGGTGATCGACTTCAGCGAATCGCACATCTGGGATGCCTCCACGGTGGCTGCCGTGGACGCCGTCACGGATAAGTACCGCGCCCACGGCACCACCGTGAAGATCCAGGGCCTCAACCTGGCGTCCCGCCGGATGCGGGCGCGGTTGTCCGGGACCCTGTAATGGGGGCACCCGCGAGTCATCAGTAGTCGGAGAAGGTCACCTCCACCGTCTCTCCGGTGACGACCAGATCACCGGAACCGTACAGGCTGGTCTCCGTGTCCTGGTCCTCCCAGTCCGCCGGCTCATCGTCATCCCACTCGGAGTTGTACTGATATTCGAGCTTGGCCTCACCCGCGGAGGACGTGCTCAGGGTCAGGGTGTCCCCACTTCCGTACACCTCGTACTCCGGGTATTCCGTAATGGTCCATGTGGGGTTCCGGTAGTCCTCGTTATCGTCGTAGGAATTGAACCCGAAGGAACACCCTTCCGGATCGAAGGATCCCGACGCCGCGCACTCGTCCAGCTTGGCGTTGGCCACCCGCGCGGCCTCCTGCGCCAGTTCCGGGGTGTGCTCCATGGAGAACTGCACGGTGTCGCTCATGAACCGGTCATCGGCGCGCACCTCCGCCGTTTGGGGTTCGCCATAGGTCACGTACTTGCTGGGGGCGGCCACGGACATGTCGTAATCGCCGGGCAGCACCGTGAGTGAGACGGAATGCGGTTCCGATTCACGGGGAATACCCACCGGGTTCCCGTTGACGTTCATGGTTTCAACACCGGCGGGCACCTGGACCGTGACCTCCTGGTACAGCAGTGATTCCGGGCTCTCCAGGCGCCAGGATTTGAACAGTCCCTCGCGCCCATCGGACACGAGGTTCATGGTCACGTCCGTGCTCACGTTGTCCTGAGTGACCTTTGCGTCCACCGTGGCACGATCCCCGTTGACCGTGGTGTCGGTGATTTCGTAGGAGGAGATCCGATTCTCGGCAGCGCCGTAAATGTCATTGGTGAGCAGGCCGCGCTGCTGCGTGGACACGTTCGGATCAACGAGTTCGGTGGCCCGCTGAGCATCTCCGCTCACCACGGCCTCCATGAGTTCTTCGGCCTTCTTGTCCGGTCCGAACGCCGTTCGGCTGACCACGGAGAACACGATGGCGGCAATCACGGCCAGCAGAATGATCGACCCCACGATGATGGCCAGCAGACGAATCCGCTTTTTCTTGGCCGGATCCATGGGTTCCCTGGGCGTTGGCGGTGCCGCCGAGGGGGCAGCACCCGAGCCGTACGTGGGACCGGAGCCGGGCTCGGAAGCCGGCCGTGCGGCGTCGTCGTCGTCGTGCGGAGCGTGTCCCGCAGCCGTTGCCGCCGCACCGCCCGCCATGGCGGCGGCCGCGGCGACAACGGAGGACCGGCCCCGCGCTCGGTCCGAGCCGCGCAGGGCCCGGTTCACGCCGCCGGGGAGCACACCGACGAACGCCGGCGCCACGAACCGTGCGAGCGCCTCGATGGCGGCGCCCCAGAGCAGAAACACGATGCACGTCCACGCGACGGGACGCACGGCCAGGACACCGTCCAGGCCGAGCAGCCCGCCCAGCTGGCCGGAGGCGCGCAACAACCACGTGAGCAGCAACCCGAGCAGCAGATAAGCAACCGGCAAAACTGCCCACGACTGCACCGTGCGGGCAACCCGCTGATCCACAGGACGCACGTGCGCCCAGCTCAGCGCGGCACACACCGCCGAGACCACTGCCAGCAGAATTAGGAGGAGCATGGCCCACACGGGCTGATCACCGTCGGTCCACAAATAGGCGACGTTCGAGGATCCCGAGGCCTCCGCGAGCCAGCCGCCCGCACCGGTGATGGTGACGGCGGACAGGTGCGAGAGCACGAACAACATCCCGGCTGCCACGGGCACCCAGAGGACCGCCGAGAATCCCGCCGCGGCGCCACCCTCCACCAAGGCGTAGGTCACGATTCCGAGGCCCGCCAGGACGCAGAACACCAGGAGGTGAACCACAATGGGGCGGAGCACATGGAGCAGGCCCGGAGCATACCGCTCGGTGGTGGTCACCACGCGACCGGGTGCGGGTTGTGCGACACGAACGTCGAGGGCCGCGGCAGTGCTCAACACCCCCACCAGGAAGGCCACGGCGACCAGGGCAAAGCTGACGCCGGTCAATCGCATCTCAAGGGTGGACAGGAACAGGGGAACCTCCGTGCGCACCACGGTGATGGCCGTGACGATGAGTGCCGTAACCGCCCACGCCAGGCCCGCGATGGCCGCCATGAGCCACTGGACCACGCGGTTGTCGAGGGTGAGGCGGCCACTGAGCTTGCGCGCCAGTAGCCACGCGGTGGCAATGCCGCACAGCAGCGGGAGGTAGAGGGGGAAAATCAGCCCCATGGAGGCGCCTTCCCCGGCTCCACTCATGACCAGACGGAGCGGGGCCAGGAACGCGAGCGCCGCCAGTTGGAAGGGGAGACAGAGGAGCACCCACAACTGGTTGCCGTCCGTGGTCGTGTCCAGACCCCCGGTGACGTCCGAGGTGAGGTCATTGGTCGACGAATCCCCGGACAGTGCGAGCCCCACCACGGTGATCAGAAGGGCGAGCACCGTGGCAAGGACGGTGGCCAGGTAACCGCCGACTCCCGCCAGCACCGGAACGAGCCAGTGCCTGCCGGTCATGGCGCGCAGGGGCGCGGGCAGTTGCGACCCTGCGGCACCCGGGGCGGTGGCAGGGCTCTCGCCCGCGGGTCCACCGACCGCCGGCATGGCCTTGGTTGTTTGCGAACCCTGCGGTTCGTGCTCCGGTCGCGGTTCGCCCGCCGGACCGTACGCTGATGAAGACATAGCCTCTCCCCTTACTGAGTGTTTCTTACAGATCCTGCGGTCCCAACGGGATGCCCAGCACGTACCAGACCACGAACAGCGCAAACCAGCCGACCAGCATGGCAAGGGAAATGGGAAGCACCAGTGAGATCAGCGTGCCCACGCCGGCATCCTTCTGGTAGCGCCGCAAGTACCCCAGGACCAGCGCGAAATACGGGCTGACCGGGCTGATCACATTGGTGGGTGAATCGCCGATCCGGAACAGCGCCTGCGTCATTTCCGGTGACACGTTCAACAGCATGAGCATGGGGACCATGACCGGCGCCAGCAGCGTCCACTGCGCGGAACCGGAGGTGATCAACAGGTTCATGACCGCCACGATGGCCACCACACCGGTGAACGTGATGATCGGGTGCAGCCCCAGTCCGCCAATGAAGTCCGCGCCGTAGACCGCGAGCACCGGGCCGATTCCGGACCATTGGAAGTACGCGGTGAACTGCGCGGCCGCGAAGAACAGCACGAGCACCGGCGCCACGGAGGACAGCCCCTTGGCCATGGCTTCCGGGATCTGCCGGGCCCGGGTCATGGTGCCGGCGGCGCGACCGTAAACCCAGCCCATGACCGCGAACATCAACGCGATCACAATGCCCACGTTCAGCAGCAGCGGGGACATCAGGATGGAGCCGTCCTCGGCGCGCAGGGGTGAGCCCGGGGTCAGCAGTAACGCCAGGTACATGGCGAGCATGACGGCAAAGGCAATGCCGCTGTTGCGCAGGCCGCGCTTCTCACGGGGGGTGAGAAACATGTCCTCGAAGCTGCCCATGTTCTGTTCCTTGGTGTCCGTGTCCTCCTCGATGGCCTCCCCACGTTTGGCCAGCACGGTTTCGGTGACCACGGTGATGATCGCGGCCAGCACCAGGGATGAGACGAACGTGAAGAAGTAGTTGGAGATGGGGGTGACCAGCACGCTGTCGTCGATGAGGCCCGCAGCCGCCGTTGTAATGCCCGCGAGCAACGCGTCCGACGCCGTGGGCAACAGTGACGCGTTGAAGCCCGCCGCGACCGCGCAGAACGCAACGATCAGCCCGACCACCGGCGAGCGCCCGGCAGCTTTGAAGGCGAGCGCGCCGAGCGGGATGAGCACCACGTACATGGCGTCCGCCGCGATCGAGCCGGCGATCCCGGTCAGCGCGAGCACGAACGTCAGCCACTTGGGGCCCACGCGCGAGACCGAACCGCGCAGCGCGGCCGAGAGCATCCCGGATTCCTCGGCCACCGCAACGCCCAGCAGGATCACGACCACCAGGCCCAGCGGCGGGAACTCCACAAAGTTGGTGACCGCGTCCGAGACGATCTGCCGCAGGCCCTCCGGGGCCAGGAGGTTGGTGACCTGGATGGTTTCCTCCGTGGCCGGGTTCACCGCGCTCAACCCCACCGCGGAGAGGATCCAGCTGAGCAGCAACACGATGCCCGCCAGGATGAAGAACAGCCAGAACGGATCCGGGAGTTTGTTGCCCACCCATTCGATCCAGTTGAGCGCCCTGAGCAGCGGGCCCTCGCCGCTCTTCGGCTTCTTCCGGGCGGTGGTTGGCTGCGATGACGAAGACATGGCGCTGCTCATTTCTCGAGGCGGTCACGATCGGTTGACGCCCAAACTACCCGCCGGTTGAATGTCCGCCAGTGATGGCGGGCCGTGGCGCGCTTGTGCGCGCGAGCGTTACGAACCGTGCATCCCGCGTCACCTCGCCCGCCGCCGAGTTAAGAAGCCGGGTCGAGAAGGAGCCCGATAACGGGTGTAGCCTCCTAGAGGCTTCCGTGCCGCGCGGCACGCATTTTCTGAGCAAAGCCTGAGCAGAATCACCTACTGAAGGTAGTCCCGTGAGCGAATTCCCCGCTGCCCTCAAACGCGGCCTGACCGTGCGCCACGTGCGTTTCATGGCGCTGGGCTCGGCCATTGGAACCGGCCTGTTCTACGGTTCCGCCTCCGCCATCCAAGCCGCCGGTCCCGCCGTGCTGTTCGCGTACATGATCGGCGGCGCGGTGGTGTTCCTGGTAATGCGCGCGCTCGGCGAGATGGCCGTGCTGCACCCGGTGACGGGTTCGTTCGGTCAGTACGCGGGCCGCTACCTGGGACCGCTCGCCGGTTTCATCACGGGGTGGACGTTCGTGTTCGAAATGGCCATCGTGGCCCTGGCGGACGTCACGGCCTTCGGCATTTACATGCAGTTCTGGTTCCCGGACACACCCCAGTGGATCTGGGTTCTGGCCATCGTTTTACTCATCACGGGCTTGAACCTGCTCAACGTCAAGGTGTTCGGTGAGCTGGAGTTCTGGCTGACCCTTGTGAAGGTCACGGCCATCATTTTGATGATCGTGGGCGGTTTCGCCATCCTGGTCTTCGGCTTCTCCGTCCCCTCCAGCACACCGCCCGGGCTGCACAACCTGGTTGATCACGGCGGCCTGTTCCCCAATGGCCTCACCGGCCTGTTGCTGTCCTTCTCCGTGGTGATGTTCGCGTTCGGTGGCATCGAGACCATTGGCATCACCGCCGGTGAGGCCAAGATCCCCTCCAAGACCATCCCCGCCGCAATCAACACGGTTCCCGTGCGCATCCTGCTCTTCTACGTGCTCACACTCTTCGTGCTCATGTGCTTGTTCCCCTGGAACGAGGTCACCGGTGAGATCAGCCCCTTCGTGCAGATCTTTGATTCCCTGGGCGTGCCCTTCGCCGCGCACATCCTCAACGCGGTGATCATCACGGCCGCGATCTCCGCCATCAATTCGGATATTTTCGGTTCCGGTCGCATGGTCTACGGTCTGGCCCAGCAGGGTCACGCGCCCCGCGCCTTCACGCATGTGGGCCGCACCGGCGTTCCGACCCTCACGGTTGTCTTGATGGCCGGAGTTCTGGTGATCGGCGTGATCCTCAACGCCGTGATCCCCGAAAACGTCTTCCTGATCATCGCCTCCCTGGCCACGTTCGCCACGGTATGGGTGTGGATCATGATCCTGCTGTCCCACGCGGGCATGTCCCGCGAACGGGCCCGCGCCGGTGCCCCGCGCAGCTCCTACCCGCTACCCGGCGGCCGCGTGAGCACCTACCTCGCATTGGCGTTCATGGCTTTCGTGATCGTGCTGCTCGCCTTCACCCCGGACACTCGCATTGCCCTGATCGTGGGCCTCGCGTGGCTGGTCATCATGACCGGCGTGTTCTTCACGTTCGTCAAGGGCAAGGGTCGCCAGCGCACCATTCTTCCCGACGACGACGCCGCTCTCACCGGCGACCCCACCGGCGACGGTTCCAGCGCGAGTGCCGTTCAGTAAGTATTCCGATCCCTGAATGTCGCCACTAGCCTTGTGATGACACGACATTCAAGGAGGCATCATGGCCACCGTGATCATCCGGAACCTCGAGGCCCAGGTCATTGCTGCGCTCCAACGCCGCGCAACTTTTCACGGCCGATCCTTGGAAGCGGAAATCCAATCAATCCTGTCGGAGTCCGTGGCTGAATCATTGGGCCGCCAGACCCAGGGCCTGGGAACGCCAATCCAAGAATCATTGAGGTTTTCTCACCAGGATTAGCTTTGGGGCGGCGGCATCAATCAGCACCCGGGGCGAGGTGACATGGCGTAGGGCCCTCGCCCAGGATGGGTAGTCGACCAAGACCGCCGTCCGCTGCAAGGACCCTACGTGTTCAACTATTCTGCCATCTGCGACGTCCCTGTCGAGACCTTGGAGTTCCTCACCGGCCTGCTCCACCGCCACCGCACCACCCACGACCGCCGCCCCGCTCAGCGAGCCGGCACTGTTGGCACCCAAGCCAAGCTGATGCTGCAGCAATTTCCGCGACGCTACCCGCGTGGCGGCCCTGGGCCGGGACCATGGGCTGTCCCAGGCCACGGCCTACCGGTATATCTGCATGAGGGCATTAAGGTGCTCGCCGCCCAGGCACCTGACCTGCATGAAGCCCTTGCCCGGGCGAAGACCGACGAGCTGCCTTATCTGACCTTGGACGGCACGCTCATTCCCACCGACTTCGCTGGCCGAACGCACCGAGGCCGGCAATCACGCCTGGTACTCGGGTAAACACAAAAAATTTGGCGGCAACATCCAAGTCGTCGCTGATCCGAGCGGCTTTCCGTTGTGGACCTCCCCAGTGGAGCCCGGTTCCACCCACGACATCACCGCCGCCCGAAAACACTGCCTGGGGGCGCTGTACCCGGTGGCTGCGGCCGGGTTGCCGACCCTAGCGGACAAGGGCTACCAAGGAACTGGCATCGGGGTGCACACCCCGATCAAGGGCGCCAATCTGGGGATTGGCAACCGTACGTACAACGGGCTGCTCACCAGGATGCGGGCCATCGGGGAACGGGCCAACGCGCTGCTGGGCCAACGCTGGACCGCCCCACGCCGCGTCACTCTCTCGCCCTCACGAATCGGGGATATCGTCGCAGCCGCTCTCGTGCTCACAACCCTTGAACATGGAACCCGGTGAGAAAACCTCCCTGTGGCTCCTGTGGGGTCCTTTCCCGCAGCTCCCAGCTTCCCCAAATCCGGGTCATAATGCATCAACATACCGGGATGCCTTGGAACAGACCGCCGGGACGCGCCTGCTCCCCTCCTCATCAAGGACAGCTCAATCTTCCACGCCCTGGCGGCCAGTCCTTGATATTCATCATATCCCTATGGTACCTAATCCTTCGCGCCACTGGGAAGGCGTTCTTTTGTGGACTCAAAATATGTGATCCAAATTTTGAATTTCGCATCCAAGCATGCGAATAGAGTGGCAAAGTCGCCACCCTATTCGCATGCGTCTAAAGAATCTTGAATAGCTCAATCCTCAAGCGCTAGCTCCTTGCGCCCGTTTCGATAATTCTTGAAAGCGAGAACTGAACTCGTTGCAAAAATTCCAAAGGCGAATATCCATAAAATGCCAGAGAAGTCTTTCATGGAATCAAGGGATGCTACCAGCAGACATATAATTCCGAGAATGAGAAAAAAGTTGATTTGATATTTTTTCCCCATCATGCCATGGCCTGACCGGCGCAACCGCCAATAGTAGTACCCGTAATTCCTGCTGTGGAGGTTGCACAAACGACGCAGCCGAGTCCTGCGGTTGCAGCGCAGGCAGCTCCGCATGCAACGCCAATTGCAGCGATGGCCCAGGAGGCAATACCAGCATTTGAAAGGCAGCTGTTGAACGTGTCCCAGTTGAAGCCGACAGTCGCCACACCGTTGCTGCTTTGACTTTGCTGGGGATCCTCTACTAACTGGTCAACTTGCTTGGTACCGTCTTGCCAGAGTTGCACCGTTCCGGAGGTTGAACTCTTTTCGGTGAGGACAATTTCACCGGTGGATACTAGGTTTTCATCAGAATCAAAGTAGTAGCTCGCGCCAGACTCCTTCAGAACTCCATCCGCGCCCTTGAAAGGTACACGTAGCATGGAGTACCCTTCCTCCGTTTTTAGAACAAAGGCGTTTTCCGCGTCGAGCTGAAGTCCACTGTCGGAATTAATGCCCTTTTCTTTTATATCCGCTAGAAGGTTTTCAGTTTCCTGGGAGCTGCCCTTTGTAGTATTTTTAAGCAAACTCTCTGCATTACTCTCAAACGAGCCGCTTCCCTCGACGAAACTGGAAGCAAGCTCCTGCTGGGAGGATGATGTAGTGGTACTGATCTCACTTTGAGCAGGCGGGCCAGAGGAGAATAAGACTGATGATGCAGCTAAGGAAAGACCAGTGGCAAATGTGGTAATAGTCGTTAACATAAATAAAAGTACCTTTTTTTATCGATTTAATGCTCTTGGCATCCAACGTAACTCAATATGCACCCTAGATCCACGGCTTCCAAAGGTGTGTCGTACGACATGCACCGACCCACGCACCTAGCCGTGTCGGTCACCGTGGCGACCGTGATTTTCGCCCTGGCACATGTGGCACCTCAGCTCATGCCCTACATGCTGGTTCTTGGATTGTCGACGTGCTGGTTGGGGATTTTCCACCGGAATATCTGGGCTCCTTTAATCCTGCACGTCACTCTCAACGCCATAGCATCCTCGGTGCTACTTAGTGCCCTGTGAGAGCCCCGGGGTTACACCCTCGTCCGACCGAATCACCACTTTTACCTGAGCGGTCTGCCCTGCCTCGATCGACAAGCCCTCACCCCGCCACCACCCCATGAATTCACGAGCGGTGAACACCGGCTTGCCCCACTTCGCCGCATTCTTGGCCTTGTTGGATTGAGAACCATCCTCGGCGGTGACTAGAACATCGCAGCGGGTCTTGGTCACATTGACGACCGGGCGCAATCCCCGCTCCACGGCCATGTCCTCCAGGCCCTCCCGAGGGACTTCTCGCCCATCAGCACCGATGACCGTTCCGGTGAAGCAGATGCGAGCGCCGGGAACCAGCACGGAGTCGATGTCCTGGGCTGAGTCAGCAGCCTCGCCCAGGATGTGCTCACCGGTTTGCTCTTCCACCACACGGATGACGCCGAGACTGTCGGCCGACAGTCCTCCGCGCTTCACAGCTTCCCGTAGCTTCTCGGCGAGAACGCCATGCGGATTTCCCGCGGCATCCGCACTGCACCGAACGGTGAACTCCGCCCCCTCACCGGGCCTGGGCATCAGATACCCGGAATGATCCTGAGCCTCCGGGAACGGATCCGCCATGGCCTCGGAGACGTCCTGTCCCGCGACCAGGTCCCGCACCGCTCGGGCACGCTCAAGGGCGGTCGGCGCGTCGAGGGCGCGGCGCTGCTGCGCGGAAAGTCGCGTTGCGGCGACGTCGTACCCCATGGGCATGCGCGTGACGTAACCGGTGCGTTTGAGTTCGTAATCGAGGTACCCGAGCTGCCGATCGATGTTGATGCCCACCGGAATGCGGCCGGCCAGGTGCGGGGCGAGCGCGGCCCACGCATCCGTGAGGAGGGGCGCGAGTTGCACCTGACCGGCGGCGATGTCGTAGGCAACGCGGGCGTCGCCCATGTCGCGGGTGGGGTTGACCAGGGTGCTGAGCTCCAGGCCGTCGTCGGTGACCAGGGCGAGTTCCGCGGGGCGGGGACGCCAGCGATCACCTTCGTCGCCCACGCTGCAGATGCCCAAATAGACGTTGCCCTTGGACGGCTGGACCGCGTGGGAACCGGACCGTAGAAATCGGCGGATGCGCTGGTCCACCTTCAAGTCGCGCGGCAGGACGTTGCGGCGCAGCACGAGCCCCTCGAAGGATGTGCAGCGGCTCAGCGCCACGTACAACTGGCCGTCCGCGAATGTGCCGCCCGTCAGGTCGACCACCACGTTGTCGAGGGTTTGGCCCTGGCTCTTGTGAATGGTGATGGCCCACGCGAGGCGGAACGGCAGTTGGGTGTAGGTGCCGATCACCTCGTGGCGGAGCGTTCCGTGCTCGACGACGGGTCGCGTGACCTCCCACAGGTTGGGTTCCACCTTCACGAAATCCCCATTGGGGAGTTCGACGAAAACAACCAAATCGCCGTCGTCCCAGAAGTAGTCGGCCACCTTGGCGATCGTGCCGTTGACCCAGCGATCGCCGGGATCGTTGGTGAGCATCATGACCTGCGCGCCGCGCTTGAAGACCAGTTCCTTGTCCACGGGGATCTCAAAACCGTCCAGGTCGCCGGTGAGAATCGCGGCGTGATGGATCGGTTCCTCCTCGATCTGCTCGAGCATCCTGCGGTTGCGTGATGTGGCCATGCGGTTGGTGGTGGTCAGCGTCAGCCAGAATTCCTCGATGGGAGGCGTGAAGTCGGGATCCGTGCGGGCATTGAGCTCTCGCCGGGCCTCCTCGAGCAGGCTGCCCTCACGCACGGCATTGAGAATGTCGACCAGACGGTTGTCACCGATCTGCCGGAACACCGTGCTCAGCTCGACCGTGGCGAAATCCTCCGGGTGGTAGGTGTCCGCGGAGAAGAAGTACGGGGTCTTGTAGCGGGTGGAGAAGTGTTCACGCTCGTAGTCGGTGACCACGGGAGGCAGCTGATAAAGATCCCCGACCAGCACCAACTGCACCCCTCCGTACTTCCGGCCGGGCTTGGGGCCAAACCTTTCCAGCGCAGCCACCAGGCAGTCGAAGAGATCGGCACGGACCATGGAGGCCTCATCCACGATCAGGGTGTGCAGTTCCCGCAACGTCTGGGCGAACCTGCCGGGGAAGTACTTTCCGGTACGCACCTGCTCCGGGGTCATGCCCGGATACAGCGACAGCAACCGGTGGATCGTGTAGCCCTGCACGTTGAGCGCGGCGATCCCGGTCGGTGCCACGACCACCACGTTCCGGCGCGTGTGGGCCATGAACTCGCGGATCAGCGTGGACTTACCGGTGCCCGCCTTGCCCGTGAGGAACACATTTTCACCGTGATGCAGCCGCTGCAGGGCGTCCTCGAATTCGCGAGTGACGATCAGCTCAGGGGTATCAATGGGATGCACGGGGACCATTCTCTCAACCTTGTGAGCATCGTGCGCGGTCGCGCTGCCTGCGCCGCACAATCCCACGGTGTGTCTGCGCATCGGCGTTGTTCGCGCTGAACACGAACGATGCCGGACCGGTTTCGCACGAACAGCGTGATGTGAGGGAAACGCACGCGCTAAGTCTCATGTGATGGAAGTGCCGAAATCCTGCCCGGATCCGGCACTTTCTCCACACCAGATTGCCTCGCTGCAATTGCCTCACATGCCGCTTCACCTCGCCCGACGACGCCGCCCCTGGTTCCGCGCCTCGCCTCACCACGCCTGCGCCCCGATCCACAGCACACCGCGTCCGGCACCTCCCTGTGCCCACTTATAGTCAACTAGACTTTAAGATGTTAGAGTCATTTTGACACTAACCGAACGGCTCCGCGCCACGGCAAGTAGACAAGGAGCCACCGTGACCGATCAGCGTGTGCTCCTGGCCGTATCCACCGTGATTTTCACCGTCCGCCCCACCGGCGAGAACGGTTGCCACGAGCTGTGGCTCCCCCTGGTCCGCAGGATCCGCGACCCGTATCGCGGCATGTGGGCCCTACCCGGCGGGCCACTCCGCTCCAACGAGGCCCTCGAGGATTCCGCCCTGCGCGACCTCACCCTCACCACCGGCCTCACACCCACGCACCTGGAACAGCTGGCCACGTTCGGCGGCCTGACCCGGTCCGCCGCCGCCGAGGAACGCCAAGTCACGGTCGTTTACTGGGCTTCACTTCCCCCACAGGAAGCGGCCATGGGCGAGAACGACATCAATGTCACCTGGCTGCGCGCCACCGACCTCCCGGATCTCGCCTTCGACCACTCGGACATCGTCACCCACGCCCTCGATCGGCTGCGGAAGCGAATTGCGGAGCCCACCGTGGCCCAGGCGTTCCTCCCGGAGGCGTTCACGATCGCCGCGCTACGCGAAGTACACGAAGCAATTATCGGAGACCCCCTGGACCCCGCCAATTTCCGCCGCCACGTCCTGTCATCCGGGCAGCTCGAGGACACCGGCGAGCGCCTGGAAGGCACCCGACATCGACCGCCCAAGCTCTACCGCTTTGCATCGGCCAAGCCGTCCACACTGTTCAGTCATCCCACGTCAGACCGTACCGAGGAGACCTCATGACCTCCGTAGCCACCCAGCTCAATCTCCTGCCCGCGCGCCCGTCCGGCACCGCCGTGACGCTCGAGGGCGGCTCGTGCAACAGCTCGCTCACTCAGGATCCGTGGGAGTTCCCCACCCCGCTCGTGGACGGTTACGGGCCCGGAGCGTCCCAGAACGACGTCGCTCCGGCCGGCTCCCCCGCCCAACCCACCATTCCACAGCGCTACCGTGATGCCTCTCCCGAGGAGCTGGACGCCATGATCGTCGCGGCCAAGGAAGCCCTGGGCGAGCGCGCCGTCGTGATGGGGCACTTCTACCAGCGTGATGAAGTGGTCAAGCACGCGGACTTCATCGGTGACTCGTTCCAGCTCGCGCAGCAGGCCAAGGCCCACCCGGAGGCGGAGGCCATTGTGTTTTGCGGCGTGCACTTCATGGCCGAGACCGCTGACATCCTCTCCCGGAACAACCAGTCCGTGATCCTGCCCAATCCCGCGGCGGGCTGCTCCATGGCGGACATGGCCGACGAGGCATCCGTGGCGGATTGCTGGGCGGACCTCATGGACGTACTCGGCCCGCACGCAGTGGACGAGGACGGCCAAGCCGTCACGGACGAGAACGGTCAACCCCTCGCCTCCGTGATCCCCGTGACCTACATGAACTCCTCGGCCGCGCTCAAGGCGTTCTGCGGCCGCAATGGCGGCATTGTGTGCACGTCCTCGAACGCGCAGACCGTCCTGGAGTGGGCGTTCAAGCGCGGCCAGCGCGTGCTGTTCTTCCCGGACCAGCACCTGGGGCGCAACACCGCCAAGGCCATGGGCGTGCCGCTCGAGCAGATGCCCATATGGAATCCGCGCAAGGAACTGGGTGGCAACACCGCACAGAACCTCAGGAATTCCCGTGTGATCCTGTGGCATGGCTTCTGCTCGGTCCACAAGCGCTTCACCGTGGGCCAGATCGACCAGGCTCGCGCGGACTACCCCGGCTGCACCGTGATCGTGCACCCTGAGTCCCCCATGGAGGTCGTGGACGCCGCAGATTCCTCCGGTTCCACCGACCACATCCGCAAGGCCGTTCAAGCTGCCGAGCCGGGTCAGACCTTCGCGATCGGCACCGAGATCAACATGGTCAACCGCTTGGCCGCCGAGCACCCCGATCACACCATTTTCTGCCTGGATCCCGTGATCTGCCCGTGCTCCACCATGTACCGTATCCACCCGGGTTACCTCGCGTGGGTTCTGGAAGAACTGGTGGCCGGTCGCGTGATCAATCAGGTCTCCGTCTCGGACAGCGTTGCTCAGGAGGCCTCCGTGGCTCTCGAGCGGATGCTGGCCGCCGTACCGAAGAAGTGACTGATGACTGACGTGATCGTCGTCGGCAGCGGGGTTGCCGGCCTCAGCGCGGCGCTGTCCGCGGCTGAGACGGGCGCCCGCGTCACCGTCATCACCAAGGCCTCGCTCACCCTCACCGCAACTGATCGCGCGCAGGGTGGCATGGCCGCAATGACCAGCAGCCTGCCCGACGGCCAACCCAAGGATTCCGTCCAGTTGCACGTCCAGGACACCCTGGTCGCGGGCGCGGGTTTGTGCGAGCCGCCGGTAGTTCAGGGCGTGGTCCAAGATTCCGCCGACGCCGTTCGCGACCTCACCGACCGCGGCGTCGCCTTTGATCGCGTGGCGGGGCCCGGATCGCCCTGGGTTCAGGGTTTGGAAGCGGCGCACAGCGTGTCCCGGATCCTGCATGCCGGAGGTGATGCCACGGGTCACGCGATTCAGGAGGCGCTGTCCGCGCGGACGCGTGATGCCGCGGCAGTCGGAGATATACGACTTATGGAATACACACTGGTCACCGGCGTGCTGACTGATGGTCAACATGCCATCGGCGTCACGATCCGCCCCGTACTTTCAGACGGCCAGTTGGGCGCCGAGGAGTTCCTCGCCGCCGATCACGTGGTGCTCGCAACCGGTGGTGCCGGTCAGCTGTATCCGTATACGACCAACCCCGAGGTGGCCACCGGGGACGGCATCGCTCTGGCTCTGCGCGCCGGCGCCGAGGTTCGGGACCTGGAGTTCTTCCAGTTCCACCCCACGGCGTTGGCGGCACCGGGATCGTTCCTGATTTCGGAGGCAGTCCGCGGTGAAGGTGCGGTACTTCGTGATCAGCACGGTCACCGCTTCATGACCGATGTGGACCCGCGCGCAGAACTCGCGCCGCGAGATGTCGTGGCCCGGGCGGTCTTCGCGGTTCGCACCGGCTCTCCGAATGGCGCCGTGTACCTGGACTGCTCGACCATCCCCGTTCCGGAGGGACTGTCGCGAGCGGAGTTCCTGGCCCGGCGGTTCCCGACCATCGACGCGAGCCTCAAGGCTCACGGCATCGACTGGTCCACGGAACTCGTTCCTGTGAGCCCGGCCGCGCACTACCACATGGGTGGCATTGTCACCGATGAGCTGGGGCATACCACCGTGGCCGGCCTGTGGGCCGCCGGGGAGTGCTCGAGCACCGGCATGCACGGAGCCAACCGTTTGGCATCCAACTCCCTGCTGGAAGCGGCCATCTTCGGCCGGCGCATCGGTGAACTGGTGGCCGAATCGACCCCGACCTCGGACCCCTGGTCGGCCTCTCACCGCACTGAACGAGAGCCCCGCGAGCTCCCACGTCCGCACCCGGACGCCGCCGGGCCATTCTCTCGAGAAGCCCTCCAGCACGCCATGTGGCAGGGCACCGGTGTCTTCCGCACGGTGGAGGGCCTGGAGCAGGCGAAGGCGAGGCTGGGAGGCTGGCTGTCGGCAGCGTCGTCGTCGTGGGATGTAACCGAAGCCCCGGACACCCTGGCCGACATCGAAGATCAAAATTTGTTGACCGTGGGGCATGCCCTGGTGACCGCCGCGCTGTCCCGCACCGAATCCCGCGGGGCCCATCAGCGAGCCGATTTCCCGGCCACCGATCCCCGCCAAGCCGTAAGCACCCGGTGGGTTGCCGCTACAGCAGCGGTGCCCGCCCACGAAAGGACAGTCCATGCTGACTCGCTCGGCCGTTGAAGCCGTGATCCGCTCGAGCCTCGCCGAGGACGCGCCGTGGGGTGACATCACGTCGGAACTCGTGATCCCCGCGGAGGCCACCGCCACCGCGACCATCACTTCGCGTGAGGACGGAGTGTTTGCCGGCGAAGAGGTTATCCGCACGGGTTTCACCACCGTTGACCCGCGGCTGGAAGTCACGCTCCACATGCGCGATGGCGACCCGATCACTCCGGGAACCGACATCGCGACCGTTATCGGACCCGCGCGGCCCCTGTTGACCGCCGAACGCACGGTGCTGAACCTGGCACAGCGGATGTCCGGGATCGCCACGCTCACCGCCCGCTACGTGGCCGAGGTCGAAAAGGCCGTTGCGGAGGTGGAGGGCGCCAATAAGCTGCCCGCCGGGACCATTACCCGCACCCGGGTGGCCGATACCCGCAAGACCACCCCGGGACTGCGAGCGATGGAGAAACACGCGGTGACCTGCGGCGGCGGGCACAATCACCGCTTCGGGCTCTCGGACGCTGTAATGCTCAAGGACAATCACCTGGCCGTGCTCACGGCCGGTGGTGCAACAGTCACGCACGCACTGCGCGAGCTGCGCCGACATATGCCTCACACGACACATATGGAGGTCGAGGTGGACCGGCTCGATCAGATCGAGGATGTCCTGGCCGGCGGTGTGGACACCATCATGCTGGACAACTTTGCCCTCGCGGACCTCATCAGCGGCGTGGCCATGGTGGACGGCCGGGCAATTGTGGAAGCCTCGGGCGGCGTCACGTTGGAGACCATTGGCAAGATCGCATCCACGGGCGTGGACGTCATCTCGGTCGGGGCGCTCACCCATTCGGTGCGGGCGCTGGACCTGGGCCTGGACATTGCGGTGCGTCAGTAGGACGGGCCAATCGGTACCGCCTTGGACCCCAGGTCCCTGAGGGAACCGGTCAAGGAGTTCGCCCCGCGAGCTTCGACGACGCAACGGCGGGGCGATTCCTCCGTGCTCACAATGTTCAGCTCCAGGTAGTGCCCCTGCACTGATGTGCCCATGTACTCCGCCGCGCGCTCATCGCACTGCAGGTCCGCGGGATTGGCTGGGTCCTCACGGAACACGACCTCCCCGGTGTGCTCCTCACTGCACGGCACGATCTCGCCGGCTAGGCCGTCCACGCACTCCCTGAAACGTTGCCCATTGTCCTGCCGCAGGATGTCCTTGAAACTCTGCTGGAGATCAGTTCCGGCAAGCCGTGCGGAGCATACGCCCTCCACTTCACCGGTTTGGATGTCCTCGTGCAGCACGTCCAGGTCGGAGTTTCCTCCCGCGTATCGGACGAAATCTTCGATACTACACGCGACGGAAGCAGGAATGATCTCGGCTGAATGAGGGACATCGCACGGCACGGAAACAAACGTTTCGTCCTCTATCCGGCCGCATGTTCCAGGCTTCGGACCGGCCACCGGTGCGGGTGTGGGAGTATCTTCTTCCTGGATAGTCTCCGTGGTCTCCGGGGAGCCCCCGGCCGGGGAGGTCGTTGCCGTGGGTGAGAGGCTGGTTTGGGTGTCCCCGCCACCGGGAGGCAGATTCAGTACGCCGAAGATGATGGCCACGACAACCGCCGCAACGGCCGCAAAAACCTCGATAACCCGCAAAACTTCGCCGCTGTTTTTTCTCTTCGACGTTATACGCCGCTTCTTTCCTTTGTTCTCCTCAGGGGAAGAAGGGGAATCCGCCACAATATTCTCCGGTTGGACCTTCGAACTACTGGAGCTCGACGTCGTAGATCACGGCCTGAACTGAACCCTGGTAGCAGTTCTCGTTCTGCTCATCCAGGTAGAACTGGATTTTGAGGGCGTTGACATCGGCCACCGGGACCGAGAAATCCTGGACCTCGTTGAAGGGAATCGTCTGTACATACAGCTGCTTGTTGTTTCCTTCTACTCGTACCGTGAGCGTCTGGTCACTGGACCGGGAGTCGTTGTTCTGCCCGACCTCGAACTTCAGGTCGTCGAAGTTGTTGGCGAGCCGCAGCTCCAGAGTGGGCACCGAGTCCCCGAGGCCGCAGGTACTAACTTCACGCGCAATCCCGGACACTGACCCCCGATCTGCCACGTCATATCGGCCCTCGGTCCAGTCGCTGTCCGGATTGAAAAAGTCGGCCAGGACCAAAGTTTGGCCCTTCACGTCGGGCGGCAACGCCCCGCCGGACGTCGGTTCGGGATCGGCTGAGTTGGTCGATCCGCCCGTGGCAAAAGAGTCCCCCGTTGCGTCCCCGGAAGGTGTCGAGGATTCTTGGTCCTCGGTGGGGGTGGATCCGGGTGAGGCCTCCTCAGTGGGGTTGGCGCCGTCGTCAGACGTAGCGGTGGGGGAGCTCTCGATGGTTGGGGAGGTTTGCGAGGTCATTTGGGCCGTGGCGGCGGGTTGCGTGGTCTCGGTGCCACCGGACGTCCCGGTGCCGCCACATCCTGTCAGGGCCACCAACACAACTAACCCGGACGTGACGATCGGAAGCTTACGCATGTCTCCCCCTCAAGGCCCTAATGTGATGTACAACACATAGTGTGTCATATTTTCTTCATGTTCTTTCGTCGGATGGCGTCACGTTGAAGACGGTTGGCAAGATCGCATCCATGAGTGAGGGCGTGATCTCGGTCGGCACGCTCACCATTCGCTGCGGGCACTGGACCCGAGCCTGGACATGGCGGTGAATTAGCCCTTATCCACGACGTAGTTCAGGATTTGATACCTCTGTCCAAATGTTTCTTATTTTGATATGTTTCTCACTATGCGAAACGGGTTCTATCAAGAAACAGTTGTTCTACCGCGCTGTCTTGAGATCCTTGCTGCTGCGTTGCCAGACTCCTGGGGCCTTGAAACGGTCAGTCCCAAAGACTTGGGGCACTCGTTCGCGGATGCCCTTGTGACCATTACACCGCCATCTGGATCTCCCGTGGTCCTGTCGGTCGAAGTGAAAGGCGCAGGTCTTCGAACAGACACTATCGCCCACCTGAGGTCGACCTTGAGTGACATTCATGGGATCCCGTGCTTGTTATCGGAGTACTTTTCTCCACGCACTCGAGAAGTCATGGCCGAGGTGGGATTCAGCGGTATGGATACCACTGGGTGGGTCCATATCGTCAGCGATCAGCCCCCGGTACTCATTGACCGACCGGGCGCTACTCGGGCACCTCGAGAACCTAGAAACGAGAATATTCAGCGTTTGACCGGCGCCTCCACTGCGCGGGTACTTCGTTACCTGGTGACAGCGTCTTTGCCACGCGGGATACGAGAGATTGCTGATGGCTGTCATGTGAGTCCGGGCACGGTCTCCAAGTTGTTACCAACACTCGAACGCGAAGGCGTCATAGCACCTCGAGGTCGACGTGGCCCCGTGGCCTCCCTCAACCGGGAGGGTCTGATTGAGCGCTGGGCCGAGGACTATTCACTGGCTAAGGGCAACTCCCGTGTCGAGTCGTTCCTGGATCCCCGCGGCCTCAAGCACGCAGCTGAAGTACTGGCGCGCGACGGGCGCGCCGTTCTCACCGGTGTCCACGGAGGCCTCGCCTATTTGAATGACGGTCAGACCCCCGTAGTCAGCGGCAAACAAATCGCCGCGTACTGTGACGCCCCACAACGAATCGCTCGTGAAATCGGCCTTTACCCCGTCGATAAATCGCAGGCCAACGTGGTGTTGATAGTCCCGAAGGACCGCGAACTCCTCCGGTGCACCCGATACAGCGAGAGAGCCAATGGCTGGGTGGCCCCATTGGGCCAAGTCTTAGTAGACCTGAGATCCCTTCCCGGCCGGGAAGCCGACTTAGCCGACCAGATCATGAGTTCCCTCTCCGAGCAAGGCCCCGATCCGGATTCCGGATGGACCGTGTGGGCTGAGAAAAAGGATGCGAGAACGGGATGAGTCTTCCTCCGGAGTACATAGCAGCTAGGTCGGTCCTACTGGACGGCCTCGAGGCATTACGCGATCACTTGGATCACGTCATACTGATCGGTGCTCAGGCCGTCTATCTATGGGCCGGCGAGGGTGACTTCTCGGTTTCCATCATGACCACGGATGCAGACCTAGCTCTCAATGCCGCTGAACTGAGTCCTAACCCGCTGATTCAAGATGTTCTCAAAAAGAATGGGTTCATCACGAAAACTGGGGGCAATCCAGGCCAGTGGACCGGGCCAGCCGGGATTGCGCTTGACCTCATGGTGTCAGAGCATCAGGCGGGTGTGGGCAGAAGATCAGCCAGAATTCCTCCGCACGGCAGGGAGACCGCAAGACGTGGCCGGGGACTTGCGCCCACCCTGGTGGATTTCGAAACCAGAACGCTTGGCGCTTTAACACAAAACGACGGTCGAACGTGCCAGGTGAACGTGGCGGGGCCAGCAGCGCTCATCGTAGCTAAGTGCATCAAATTGAAAGAGCGGCTCGAAGACAAGGACAACAACAAACGGGATCGAGTCAAACCGAAAGACGCTCTCGATATCTTGCGTCTTTTGAGGGCTGTTGAACTCGACAAGATTGTCGACGGTTTTTCCCGCCACCAGTTGGACAAAGCTGCCGCCCAGGAGTCGGACGAGGCATTAGCTTTCCTCGTTGCGCAGAGCACGGCTATAACGCCTACTCTTCCCCGTCTGGCCGAAGTAGCCGCGGCAGGCGACGAATCTGCTGCGCTCAGTTTCACCATCCTGGTACAGGAACTGTCGGATATTCTTAGCCCCCGCGTATGACAGCGCGCAGCGAGGGCGGTATCGAAGGACTTTTGTTTCTCGTATCAGGCTGTTTCGCGCCTCAAGAAACATCAAGGAATACGAAACGGCTGGGATCGTCAGCCCTTACCCACAAGCGTCAACAACACCACGGAGTCCTCATGAGCGCGCAGGGAATGTCGCTGCTGAGGGATCACGGCGTGGTCGGCGGAGTGGAGCATGATCGACTCCTCGCCGGCAATCAGTTGGACCTGGCCGATGATCACCTGGATCGTGGCCTCACCCGGATTTTCATGTTCTTTGAGATCCTGGCCTTGAATCAACGCAATCAGGGTCTGCTGCAGTTTGCGCTCGCGGCCGCCGTACAGGTTGTGCGCGGATCGACCGCTGGACGATTCGCGGGCCTTATTCAGCATGGACTGGGCAATGGTGGTCAGCGTGTTTTCTTCCATACTCTATTTTGCAGCACTCCGCCCCTCGGCGTCACTGTCATCACAGGTCAGCCACCCCGAAAGGTCACACCATGATTTACCTGGATCACGCAGCCACCACAGCGCCGCGCCGCGAAGTCATTGAAGCGATGTGGCCGTGGCTCACCCAAAATTTCGGCAACGCATCCAGTCATCACGAACGCGGTCAGCACGCCGCTCGCGCACTGGATGACGCCCGCGAGCGCATTGCCGCCGTTTTGGGAGCCGACCCGAGTGAAATCATCTTCACCTCCGGCGGCACCGAGGCGGATAATTTGGCGGTCAAGGGCATTGCGTTGGCTCGCAGGGAGCGCCGGCCGGAATTGAACCGAGTCCTGGTGAGCTCCATCGAGCACGACGCCGTTCTGGAATCCGCCCGCTCACTCGCCCGGCACGAGGCCTTCACCGCCGTCGAGTTGCCCGTGGATTCGGCGGGTTTCGTCACCCCGGACACCTTCCGTGCCGCCCTGGCCGAGGACGACGCCGCCCGCTCCCGATCCGGTAGCACCCCGGGGTCCAGCTCGGTCGCCGTGGCTTCCGTAATGCTCGCGAACAACGAAGTTGGGACCGTACAGAACATTCCCGAGCTCGCCCGGATTGCAGCGGAGTTCGCAGTTCCACTGCACACGGACGCGGTCCAGAGTGCGGCAACCCTTCCGTTGGACGTCAACGAGCTCGGTGTCAGCGCGCTGAGTCTGGCGGGGCACAAGTTCGGCACGCCTCAGGGCCTCGGACTGTTGTGGGTCAAACGTGGCACTCCCCTGCGCACGCTCATGAGCGGTGGGGGCCAGGAACGAGGGCGCCGCTCGGGCACCTCCAACGTGGCCGGCGCTGTGGGACTGGCCACCGCCCTTCAGCTCGCGGAGCGGGAACGGGAGGAATACGCCGCCCGGGTCACCGCACTGCGGGACCGTCTGATTCACGGGATCCTCGGCTCCGTACCGGGCGCACTCCTCACCGGCCCGGACCCGCGTGAAACCGGAGCGTCGCCGGGGTTGAACGGGATCTCGCGCCTGCCGATCAATGCGTTCTTCTGCTTCCCCGGCGTGAACGGTGAGACCGTGCTCGTGGATCTGGAGAATCAGGGTGTGTTGGTCTCGTCCGGGTCCGCGTGCGCGACCGGCTCCTCGGAACCGTCCCACGTGCTCACGGCCTTGGGCATTCCCGCCGAGGTGGCCACCACGTCCGTGCGCTTCAGCCTGGGCAGGGAAACCACCGAGGCGGATATCGACCACGCGATCCGCGCCACCGCGCAGATCATCGCCGAGCTGCGCGGTGGTACGAGCTGATCCGCACACTGTAAGGCCCGCTGAGTCTTACGGTGTGACCTCATACGGCGGGGTCTCACCGCGCGCCATGGCCACGGCATTCTCCGCGGCCTTGCGCGCCATGCCCGAGCGCGAACCGACCTCGGCGGAGCCCACGTGAGGCAGCAGGAACGCGTTGGGCAAATCGGCCAGACCCTCGGCCAGGTGGGGCTCGTTCTCGAACACATCCAACCCGGCGGCGAAGATCTCACGATCTCGCAGCGCTCGGACCAATGCATTTTCATCAACTACCGGGCCGCGGGCCGTGTTGACCAACACCGCGGTGGACTTCATCCGGCGCAGCACTTCCGCGTTGATCAGGTGGGTGGTGTCCTCCGTGAGCGGCACGTGCAGCGAAATGTAGTCGCTGGTCTCGATCAGTTCGTCCCACGGCACCTGGGTCACGCGTCCGGCCAGATCTCCCAGCTCGTCCTCGGACACCGGGCGGTCCTCGGGCGGGCGCTGCGTGAAAATCACCGTCATCTCGAACCCCAGGGCGCGATGGGCCATGGCTTTACCGATGCGCCCCATGCCCGCGATCCCCAGCGTGGCACCGGTGATGTCCTGGCCCACCAGCAGGTTGGGTCCGATGCCCGTGAACTTCCCCTCCCGCAGGTATTCCGAGGCCTCATGCGCGCGGCGAGCGGCACCCAGCAGCAAGAGCATGGCAGTGTTCGCGGTCGCGTCATTGAGCACGTCCGGGGTATTGCCGACGGCGATCCCGTGGTCTGCGGCCGCGGCCACGTCGATGTTGTTGTAGCCCACCGCGTAGTTGGCGATTCCGCGGATCTTTGCCTGGGCCAGCAGTTCGGCATCGAACTTGTCGGAAACCTGCGGGAGCACCACGTCGTACTCGCCGCTCGTCACGGCCTCACGCAGTTCGTGGGCGCTCATGCCGTCCTTGATCACGACGTCGCCCGCTCCCTTCAAGATGGACGGTCCCGGCTCCGGGATCTCTCGGGTGACCAGAAAACGAGGTGTACTCACGGCTCTCCTCAGGTATGAAAACGGCTCGGGGAAGACGAAACCCCGCACGGCAACGAATGCTGCCGGGCGGGGTTCCGATTCACCTCACAGGGGTGGGGTGCGGGTTGGAATCCTCAATCAGATGAGGGACTTGGCGCCGGTGCGAGCCTTCTCGAAACGCTCTGCGACGTCTGCCCAGTTGACGATGTTCCAGAAGGCCTTGACGTAGTCTGCCTTGACGTTCTGGTAGTCCAGGTAGAACGCGTGCTCCCACATGTCCAGCTGCAGCAGCGGGATCGTGGCAACGGGAACGCCGTTCTGCTGGTCGTACATCTGCTCGATCACCAAATTGCCGGCAATGGGCTCGTACGCCAGGATTGCCCAGCCGGAGCCCTGAATGGTGGTGGCAACGGCGGTGAAGTGCTCACGGAAGTTGTCGAAAGAACCAAAGAAGTTGTCGATGGCTGCTGCGAGCTCACCCTCGGGCTTGTCGCCGCCCTCCGGGGAAAGGTTCTTCCAGAAAATGGAGTGGTTGATGTGGCCACCCAGGTTGAACTGGAGATCCTTGGAGAGCTTAGCGGCACCGGCAGCGTCACCGTTGGCGCGAGCCTCTTCCATCTTTTCGAGCGCAGTGTTGGCACCGGTCACGTAGGTGTTGTGGTGCTTGTCGTGGTGCAACTGCATGATCTGAGCCGAGATGTGGGGCTCCAGAGCGGCGTAGTCATACGGGAGATCGGGCAGTGTGAACTTTTCAGCCACAGAGAATCATCCTTCCTAGCGCTTGGTGTTGATAATTCCACCTAACGCCAGGGCACTCAGCAGGGTCAAGAAGGTTCCGCCACTAGCGTAGGAAAGATACTTTCCATGTCATAAGTTGTCATCTGAGTGTCTTATTCTCGTGTACGTGCCTGATTCATTCGAAGAACACCAAACCGCACCCGGCCCCATCATCGCGGCGCGCTCCGAGCACGCCCAGGGCATTGTCGACCTGCGCAATCGGATTGCCAGATGGCTCCAAGGGCGCGGAATCGACCAGTGGCGCGAGGGCGAATTCGACCCGGGGGATGTGGCCGAGGAAATTGAGCGCGGCGAGTGGTCGGTTATTGAATCCCCCGAGGATCCCACCGTGGTACTGGCGAGCGTCCAGGTGCTGTGGGAGGACCTGAGGATCTGGGGTGCGCAGGAAGAGCCCGCCGGTTATGTGCACGGAGTGGCCGTGGATCGTTCACTACGCGGTACTGACACGGGTCCGGCGCTGGTGCGTCACGCGGAGAAGGTCACGCGGGACTCGGGCCGCCATGTGGTGCGCCTGGACTGCGATGTGAACAGCCCACGACTGGCCGAGTTCTACCAGGGCCTGGGCTATCAACCCTGCGGCACCCAGGACTTCTACGTGGCCCACCAGGATTTCCACGTGAGGGTGCTGCGCCACGAACTCCGGTTGGACTGATCCCCGGGTCAGCCACGACCATCATGAAAAGGGCCCAGCTTCCTTGGCCGCTGCTCCTCCGGCGGGAAACATGTCGCGCATGTTCCGACCCGCGACGCGCATAAACCGTCGAGCCACCATCTGAGTCAGAGTCTTCTTCCACCGCAACGATCCGGTCAGGCGATACATCGCATCCACCGTGACCAGGGTGCCCTCCCCGTACGACTTCCAGGAGTACTCGATGGTGACCTCCACGAACCCCTTGGTGGTCCGCTGAACGTAGGACACCCCAGGGGTGCGACAAGCCACGATCATCACATAATCGAAGGACAGTGGCCCCACGTGGACCGTGAACTCCATGGCGTCGCCCACGTCCATCGGCACGCGAGGATTTGCAGGTGCCATGAGATCCAAGTTGTTCCACGTGGCGATGGAACAGGGTGCCAGGAGCGCGCGTTCGAACTCATCAGCGCTCACCGACACAAAGTCCTGCGCACTGATGAGAAACCCGTGCGGTATATCCGTTTCATGCATGGTTCATCCCTAAGATCGGTCCCCGGACGCGGCTTCTCCCACGCTTCCGGCCAGCCCGCCGGTCAATCTGCGCCCACCGCGTCAATACTTCTCATCTTGGCGCACGATTCTTGGAAATCCACTCCCGCAACGCCATCGAAAAGCTGTGCACAGGGGTGGAGAAAGTTATCCACAGGTGTGGACAGGATTGGGAATCGTTCGAAGACTTGTCTGACTGCCTATCGAAAAGAACATTTATTTCGATATAAATTGGCGTGGTTCCACGGATTTTCGGGAGTTCCCACTCGAATACACGTGCACAACAACGGTGAAATCACACCCGTGTGAGTTATCCACGGTGTGGACAACTCCTGTGGATAACCGGCGTCCCGGTGATGCACCAGATGGTGAGAAGAGGACCCCGCCCGGCCCGCCGGGCGGGGTCCTGCGTCGTCAGCGGCGCGTATCGGACAGGATTTCCACCCTCGTGCACGGCGTGTTCACGTTGTCTTTGCTGGGGATCACCCGGATCCACCAGAAGCAGTGGGCGTCCAGCAGAATGCCGCCGCGCAGGTCAAGGGTGTTGTTGCCATGCAGTTCCACACCCTTGGGTAGGAACCCGGACAGCGTTTCCCCGGTCACGAACTGTGACCAATCGCTGAAGTTGGCCAAGCACAACACCACACTGTGTTCTCCGGGGCGTTGGTAGCCCAGCACATGCAGGTTGTGGGTTTCGAAGGGGATCAGTCGGGTGCCGTCGAACTCCTCGGTCTGCTGCCGGACCGAGATCATTCGTTGGATGCCACCAAAAATACGCCCCTGCACGGAAAAGAGATCGTGGCGCCGTTCGTAATCGGACTGCGAGTATCTCGGGCGATGGACCCAGCGGGCATCGAGAGCGTTGTCCGGGTTGTGGTCCCACTTCGGGTCATTGAGCTGACCGACCTCGTCCCCCAGGTAGATCAAGGGGATCCCGCCGGTGCTCATGGCGAGCGAGTAGGCCAGTAGGATGCGATCCGCTGCCGGGCCGGGCTCGGTCTCCAAACCCATGAGAGAAGCCGTAGTGCCGCAGATCCGACAGTCACCGGTGCGCGGGTTGTCCTGGAACGCCACACCATGGGCAAAACTGCCCGCAAACCGGCCGGTGTAGAAACTGTTCAGGAAGCGGCGGTGATCGTGTCCGTTGATCCCCAGCCGAGCGGCGTCCTCGTCCGAAAACGTCCAACCAATGTCATCGTGACTGCGCACGTAGTTGACCCAGGCGGTGCCCTCTGGAGTGGCGTGCCGCTCGTTGAGCGCCAGTTGCAACAGGGCAACCTTGCGGGTCGCGCTGGCCTCCCATCCAAGAGCCATTTGCAGCGGGTTGTACGACAACGCGCACTGATCGGTGTGGATGTAGCGAATCACCTCGTCCGGGTGCACGATGGCCTCGGACTTGAACTCAGTGGCGGGGGCGGCCAGCTTGACCATCGCGTTGAACGCTCGCAGCAGATCGTGGACCTGCGGCTGGGACTCGCACGTAGTTCCCAACTGCTTCCAGATGAACGCGACCGCATCCAACCGCAACACCTGCGCACCCTGATTGGCCAGAAACAGCATTTCGGACGCCATGGCCCGGAACACCGCCGGGTTGGAATAGTTCAGATCCCACTGGAAGCGATGGAACGTGGTCCACACCCAGCGGGGATCTTCCTCCGAACCACTAGCGGCGCGACCGGCGGGGGTTGCATCCACTCGGGTGAACACCCCCGGATGGTCATCAGGGAAAATCTCGCGCGCGGTTTCCTCGAACTGGGCGGGCACGGTGCGGTTCGGATAAATCCAGTAGAACTGCTCGTAGAACGGGTCTCCCGCCGCGGCGGCCTTGGCCCATTCATGTTCGTTGGAGGTGTGGTTGAAGACGAAATCCAGCACCAGGACAATGCCCTCAGCGCGCAGTTCCTCCGCAAGCTGTGCCAGGTCGTTCATGGTACCCAGCGCCGGATCCACACGCCGATAGGAGGAGACGGCATATCCGCCGTCCGAATTGCCCTCGGGGCACTCGTACAACGGCATCAGGTGCAGGTAATTGAGCCCCAGTTCCTTGAAGTACGGGATGCGCTCACGCAATCGGGCAATGGTCCCGGCGTAGCGGTCCACGTAGCAGACACCGCCCACGGCCTGCCGGGACAGGAACCATGACGGCTCCGCCTCTCGGTCCCGATCCAGCACCTTGAGGTCGGCCGGACGCTGCGCGTAGGAATCCCACGCGGTGAGAACACTCGCGGCTACAAGGTCCCAGAAGTCCGAGCGCTGCCCGTACACAGCGCCCAGTCCGTTCTCGAGTTGCTCGGCGTGGGAACTGAGTCGACGCAGAAAGACCTCGCGATCGGCCGCGGAGACATGATCATCCTGGGTCAGCTGCCATCTCATGGCGCCGATGAGCTCGTCAAGGCTCGTAACGGTCGGGAGGATTATTTTTTGGTGCACCACAGCGGTCTCCTCGGTCTCCCCACGGCAATAGATCTGTGAGGTGGTTCCGAGCTCGAAATCCCCCTTGACGCCGAGCCCTTGCGGACAGTGCCACCATCCGGAGGATCGTGGCTTCCCCAGCATAGACATGTTGGTTAGTGCCCTAACAAGGTGGCGCGTACGTGTCGCGCTCCGTGGCCCGCCGGTTACTGCACAGGTTGTGCACAGAGTTGTCCACAGGTGTGGAAAACGCGGCGTGTCGAATGAAAATTGACCTGCTCGAATGACGCATTCGAGCAGGTCAATCCCGTTTTGTCAGAGTTTCCACTAACTGTGGACAACCCCTGTGGACACTAGGACTGGTAGCCGTTCTCCGTCAACCATTCAGCGGCAGCATCGGCCGGGTTCATTTGCTGTTCACCGCTGACCTTCCTGTTCAGGTCGATCAGATCCTGCGTGGTCAGTTTGCCCGAGAACTCGTTCAGGGCGTCCTGGGCCTCCTGCGGCAGGCGGTCCGGGGCGGTCAGCGGCAGGACCTGCTGCGCAATGAAGTTGTTCTTGGGATCCTCCAGTACCACCAGGTTCTCGTCCTCGACGGCCGGGGTGGTCGTGAAGATATTGGCCACCTGCACATCACCGCTGGTGAGAGCTTGCACGGTCAGGGGGCCGGAGCCGTCATTGATGGGCTCGAAGGACTTGAAGGTGCAGTTGTACTTCTCCTCCAGGCCTTTCACACCGTAAGCGCGTTCCTGGAACTCGGGCGGGCCGGCCATGATGAACTCACCACACACCGGGGCCATGTCCTCGATGGACGTCAAAGAGTGCTCATCCGCGGTGGCCTGGGTAACCACCAGGGAGTCCTTGTTCTCGGCGTCAGAAGCCTCCAACACGGACAGCCCCTCGGCTTCCAGCGCGCCCGGAAGCGCGCTCATGATGTCCTGAGCGGAAGACTGGGTGGCCTCGGGGTCCGCGAAGAGCAACAGGTTGCCGGAGTAGTCGGGAACCACATCCACCGAGCCGTCCTTGATCGCCCCGGTGTAGGCCTCGCGAGCGCCGATGCCCGCTTTGGTCTCCACCGTGAGACCCGCATCCCTGAGCACGCCCGCGTAGAGTTCCGCAACCACCTGGGACTCGGGGAAGTCCGCCGAGCCCACGGTGACGGTCCCCGAGGACCCGCCCGAAGCGGCGTCGTCCCCGGAATCGTCGAGCGGATCGGAACCACCGCCGCACGCGGTGAGCACCAGCGCCAGTGCGAAGAGCCCGGCCAGCCACGCGCCCGCGCGCCGGAAAAGGGAAATATTCATGAGCGTTCTCCTGCCAATCTAAGCCCCGGCGAGGTCACCAGGCGTTGAATCAGAGCCAAAATCCCGTCCGCGGCGAGCGCGAGCACCGCCACGAGCACCACGGAGGCCAGCATGCGTGAGTAGTCGCGCACGGCCAGCCCGTCAATCAAGTATCGACCCAGGCCACCCAGGTTGATGTAGGCCACAATGGTCACGGTGGCGAGCACCTGCAGCGCCGCGTTACGGATGCCACCCAGGATCACGGGCAGCGCCACGGGGATCTCCACGCGGGTGAGCGTCTGCCGTTCGGTCATGCCCATGGCACGGGCGCCGTCCACGAGCGCGGGCGATACCGAGGCCACACCCGAATACGTACCGGACAGGATGGGTGGGATCGCCAGCAGCACGAGCGCCAAAATGGGCGGCAGGAGACCCAGCCCCATGAGCAGGGTGAACAGGGTCAGCAGGCCCAGCGTGGGCAGTGATCGCAGCGCGCCGGTAATGCCGACCACCACACCGCTGCCGCGTCCGGTGTGTCCCACCCACAGGCCCAGCGGCACGGCGATGATCAGTGCAATCGCCATGGTGAGCGCGGTGTAGCCCAGGTGTTCAAGCATGCGTTGCGGGATACCGGCGGCGCCGGTCCAGTTCATGGGATCGGTGAGAAATGCCAGGGCCTGATCGATCAGGTTCATGCCTTCGCACCTCCGGATTCGACGGCGGCGATGGAACGGGCGTGCTGGGAGTCCTCGTCCCGGGTCTCGTTGTCGTGGCCCGTGAGGGAGCGCTTGCCGGTGCCGCCACCGCGCCCCTTGCGACCCCCGTTTCCGGTGCTGACCTGACCGGCACGGCGCCACCGCGTCAGCACATGGCCGATCAGGCGCAGCAGTTGGTCCAACACCACTGCCAGGATCACGGTGGCCACAATGCCCACCAGGATTTCGGACATGATGGAGCGCCGCAGGCCATCCGTGAACAATGTGCCCAGGGACTGGATACCGATCACGGCACCCACGGAGACCATGGAAATATTGGACACCGTGGCCACGCGCAGCCCCGCGATCAGCACGGGCACCGCCAGGGGAAGTTCCACACCGAAGAATCGGCGCACCGGTTTGTACCCCATGGCGGTTGCGGCCTGCAGGATGTCCTTGTCCACGGCCTCGAACGCGTCCACGCACGAGCGCACCAGAATGGCGATCACGTACAGGGTCAGCGCCACGATCACGTTGATCAGCGAGGTCATTTGCGTGCCCAGGATCAGGGGCAGCACCACGAACAGCGTGAGCGAAGGGATCGTGTACAGCAGCGACGATCCGGTCACGAACAACGGCCGCAACCACGTACTGCCGGCGGCCAACCGGGCCAGGGGAACCGAGATCAGCAGCCCCACCACCACGGGAAGCACCGATTGCAGCAGGTGGGTGCCCGTGAGTTCGAAGACCATGGACCAGTTGTTCGACAGCCAGTTCACGGCCGCTCCCGCCGGTCGGAGCGCTCGTTGCGTTGCTCCTCAATGGCGCGCATGATTTCGTCGCCGCGTAAAACCCCGGCCACGGAACCATCCTGGTGAACGGCCACGGCCTGCCCGGACGGCGAGGACAGTGCGGCGTCCAGGGCGGTACGCAGCGAATCGCCGGCGCGCCACAGGGTGCCGCCCACGCGCAGTTGCTCGCGCGGGGCCGGGTTGCCGGCACCGTCCACGGGCAGCCAGCCCAGCGGCGCGTTGCGTTCGTTGACCAGCAGGATCCAGCCCTGCGACGACGCCGCTCCCGCGCCGATCCCGGCGCCCGCGTGCGTGGCGTCGTGGGCGCCGTCGTCGGTAACGCCGGTGGTGCCGTCTGCCTGCCAGGGAGCGGTGTCGCCGCGAGCGGAGTCGACCAGCGAGCGCTGGCCGGTGTCCGCGTTGAGCACCGTGACGGGGTGAACCGCCACCGGGGCGCGGTCGAAGGTCAGGGACCGGAAGCCACGGTCGCGGCCGATGAAATCCGCCACGAAGTCGTTGGCGGGCGCGCGCAGCAGTTCTTCCGGGGTGGCGTATTGGGCCAGCTTGCCGCCGCGGGCGAACACGGCCACGCGGTTGCCCAGGGTGATGGCCTCGTCGATGTCGTGGGTGACGAACACGATGGTGCGGTGCAGTCGCTGCTGCAGGTCCAGGAGTTCGCGCTGCAGGTCCTGCCGCACCACGGGGTCCACGGCGGAGAAGGGCTCATCCATGAGCAGGATGGGCGGATCGGCCGCGAGCGCTCGGGCCACGCCCACGCGCTGTTGCTGGCCGCCGGACAGTTGCGCCGGGTAGCGGGTGGCCAGCGACTCGTCCAAGCCCACGGAGCCGAGAAGTTTACGAGCGTTGGTGCGTGCGGTGGACTTGGACACCCCGTTCAGCCGGGGAACGGTGGCGATGTTGTCCTCCACCGTGCGATGGGGCATGAGCCCGGACTGCTGCATCACGTAGCCCATGGAACGGCGCAGTTGCGCGGCGGGAACGTCTGCCACATTGCGGCCGTTAATTTCCACCGTGCCGGAGGTGGGTTCCACCATGCGGTTGAGCATGCGCAGAGAAGTGGTTTTGCCGCAGCCGGAGGGGCCCACGAACACGGTGAGTGAGCCGGTGGGGATCTCCAGATCCAAGTGGTCCACAGCGGTGGTCCCGTTGGAGTACACCTTGCTCACGCCTGAATAGCGAATGGCCGTTTCGGTCATGCCCTGAAGTCCCTTCCGTGGCGTGCTTTTATCCTATCCACGGAAATCATCAGTACTCCGTTATGTCACGGTGTTGTCCCGCGGTTAATTTTGCGGCCTGTTCTCATGCGCGTGTTGGCATGCGTTTCGTCATCGTCAGTTTTGCGCTCAGCCAAGAATTCGGCCGGGATGCGGTCCGCACCGGCGACGTTCGTGAGCAACTGCGGGTCAATGGGAACCCCGCGGCGCAGCACACTGATGCCGCCCCCGGGTTCCTGAAGGACGCACGCGATCTCTTGGTACGAACGGATGCCCGCTTTGCGCAATGCGCCGTTCAACTCCCCCGGGGTGATGTGCGAGCGCTTGAGCGTTTTGTGTTGAATCTGCGGCCCGATCATGAGCAACCGCGCCGGGCTGTTCATGAACCTCTGCACCCGCAACGACGAACGCAATTGTCCGAACCCGGCCTCCAGGATGAACAGTGTGGCAAGGCCCAGGATGCCGCTGGTCAGGGTGGGCGGGTGACCCAGGATCACGCGGCCGGCCACCGAACCGAGCATGATCGTAATGACCACGTCAAAGGTGGACATGGCCGTGAGCACGCGCTGCCCGAAGATCCGCACGAACAGCAGGAACGCCAGGTAGATCCCCACCGCGGACAGCACCACGGCAAGTGCGTGGGCTCCGGTGATCCCCAGCTCTTCGAACAGCTGGTCGGGTAGCGAGGCGCTCATGGGCATGACCACAGATTAGGCCCGCTCACTCGGCCGTGGAGAACTGCGTTTCATACAGTTCCGCGTACCGCCCGTTGACCTCGAGCAATTGCCGGTGCGTGCCGCGCTCCACGATCCGGCCGGCCTCGATCACCAAAATCTGGTCTGCCTGCCGGATGGTCGAAAGTCGGTGGGCAATCACGATGGCCGTGCGGCCAATCATTGCTTCGCTCAGGGCGGCCTGCACGTGGGCCTCGTTGGTGGAATCCAGCGCGGAGGTGGCCTCGTCCAGGATGACCACGCGCGGTTGGGCAAGCAGCAGCCGGGCAATGGTCAGGCGTTGCCGCTCACCGCCGGAGAGTCGGTAGCCGCGTTCTCCCACCACGGTGTCCAGTCCGTCCGGGAGGGACTCGATCACGTGCTTCATGCGGGCGCGGTCCAGCGCGTGCCACAGTTCCTCGTCGGTGGACTCCGGACGGGCCAGGGCCAAGTTTGCGCGGATGGTGTCGTGGAACAAGTGCCCGTCCTGCATGACCATGCCCACGGTGTCCCGCAGGGATTCGAAGGTGGTTTCGCGGACGTCCTGGCCGCCCAGTCGTACGGCGCCGGTGTCGACGTCGTACAAGCGCGCCACCAGCTGGGCGATCGTGGATTTACCCGCGCCCGAGGACCCCACCAGGGCCACGGTGTGACCGGGCTGGGCATTGAAGGAGATCCCGTGCAGCACTTCCTCACCGCCGCGCGAGTCGAGGACAGCGACGTCCTCCAGGGAGGCCAGCGAAACCTGGTCGGCCGAGGGGTAGGCGAAGTGAACACCGTCGAATTCCACGGACGCGGGGCCGGGAGCAATGGGGCGAGCATCGGGAGCCTCGCGGATCAGGGGTTTGATGTCCAACACCTCGAACACACGTTCAAAGCTCACCACGGCACTCATGATGTCCATGTGCGCATTGGCCAACATGGTCAAAGGCGTATACAGCCTGGTCAACAGCATGCCCAGGGTGACCACGGCGCCGGCGTCCAGATGACCCAGGATCGCCTGGGCACCGCCCACCCCGTACACCAGCGCGAGCGCCAGAGCCGAGACCAGGGTCAACGCGGTGACGAACGTGGTTTGCAGCATGGTGGTGCGAATGCCGATATTGCGCACGCTTGCCGCGCGTTCGGCGAACTGTCGGGACTCACTGGAGGGGTCGCCGTAGAGCTTGACCAGCGTGGCACCGCCCGCGGCGAAACGCTCGGTCATCCGGATGGACATTTGCGCGTTGTACTGCGCGGATTGCCGTTGCAGACCGGCCAGCCGACCGCCCATGGCGCGGGCGGGAATCAAGAAGATGGGGAGCAGCAGCAGCGACAAGCCCGTGACCTGCCACGAAATGGTCACCATGACACCCACGGTGAGCGCCAGCGACACCACGTTGGACACCACGCCGGACAGGGTGCCGGCAAAGGCGCGCTGTGCGCCGATCACGTCGGTGTTGAGTCGGGAGACCAATGCGCCCGTGCGGGTTCGGGTGAAGAAGGCCAGCGGCATGGTCTGCACATGGTCGTACACGGTGGTGCGCAGGTCGTAAATCAAACCTTCGCCCACGCGCGAGGACAACAGTCGGTTGAGCACGGACAGACCGGCATCCAGCAGTGCCACAATGGCGATCCCCACGGCCAGCCACACCACGGCCGAAATATCCTGCCCGCCGGTAATGGCATTGACCACGCGCCCCGCGAGGACCGGCGTCACCACGCCGAGGATTGCCAGCACCACGGAGACCACGATGAACAGCGCAATGGTCTTACGATGCGGGCGCGCAAAGGTGAGGATGCGCTTGATGGTGGCGCCACTGATCCTGCGCCCCTTGTACTCCTGGCCCTTGACGGTGCCCATCATGACCCGGTGCGGACTGCTGTTCATGCTCACCCCGCCACTCTAGACCCGCAGGAGAGAGCCCGGAGTAGCTCTACCGGCGGCGGTCAGCGGCGCATGGGCCCGTGCATCAGGCGATCGAGCGCAAACCCGTTGCCACGTCCTCGGCCGGCCCACGGTTGAGCGCCCGGCCGATCTCCACGAGTTGCCCCACCTGCTCGGAGCTCAGCCGGTCGAAAACGATCTCTCGCACATGACGCACGTGAGCGGGCGCGGCCTGCTGGATGCGCTCGATTCCCGCGTCGGTGATTTCGGCAATGACCACGCGGCGATCATCGAGGCGACCTTCACGGGTAACCAGACCGGCCTTTTCCATGCGCGCCACGATGCGTGAGAGCCGCGACTGGGACGTGTTGGTGGCTGCCGCGAGTTCGGACATGCGGTGCCGATGGTCGGACGCTTCGGAGAGCATTGCCAAAACCAGGTATTCCGCCAAAGACATATCTTCCTCGCTGCGCAGCTGTGTTTCCACGGCACCGGGCAGCCGGAACATGATCGACACGAGCGCCAGCCATGCTTCGCGCTCATCCTCGGACAACCATTCTGTATCGCTCATACCCTCGATTCTAGGTGGAATATATTGACGCGACAAATATTGTCCTCTAGAGTTACTTGCAACAGAAACTATTTTGGGAGGAAGTAACCGTCATGAACATGACCGTTCTCGACCGTCATGAGATCTCATCGGTCCCCCGCTCCGCCGCGCAACCGCGCTGGCGGGACGGCGACGCACCGTTGCCCTCCATTTACCTGAGCCACGGCTACCCGGGGCTGCTCGATGACGCGCTCTGGCTCTCCGAGCTTTTCGAGTGGGCCCTGACCATGCCTAAGCCGCGCGGTGTGGTCGTGGTGTCCGCGCACTGGGAGAACGCCCCCACCTCCATCACTTCGCCCACCGCACACACCCCTTTGGTCTACGATTTCGGCGGGTTCGAGCAGCGCTTTTACGAACTCACCTACCCCACCCCGGACGCTTCAACCCTGGGCGCGCGGATTGCCGCAATGATGCCGAACAACGAGTCCCTGCACATCGACCACAACCGCGGCTTGGACCACGGCGCCTGGGTTCCGCTGCGCGCGATGTACCCGTTGGCAGATGTCCCCGCGCTGCAGGTCTCGATGCCCACCCACTCCCCCGAGCGCCTCATGGACCTGGGCCGCCACCTGCGCCAGTTGCGTCACGAGGGTTACCTGGTGATTGGTTCCGGATTCATGACGCACGGCATGCCGTCGCGTCAGCTGCTATTGGGAACCACGGTCGAGCCCGAGTCCTGGTCTGTGGACTTCGATGCGTGGGCCGCCCAGTTGCTCGCCGACGGCGATGTGGCCGGCCTGTCCCGCTTCCGCACCGACGCCCCGGGCATGCCGCACGCCCACCCCACCGTGGAGCACTTCACGCCCCTGTTCATTACCCTGGGCGCGGCGGACAATCCCGAGGGTTCAGTGAAGACCACGGTCGAGGGCTACAAGCTCGGCTTGTCCAAGCGCTCGTTCCAGCTGGCCTAGCTGATCACCGTTCGACGACGCCGCTCGCCCGCCCTACGCGGGCAGCGTGCGGTTGCGTCCGGCGAGCGCTACGAACACACCCTGGGCGATGATCACCCCGAGAATCGTGAGCAGCGGAATGGTCCAGGTTCCCGTGGCATCACGCAGCACGCCGATCATGACCGGACCCAGCGCGGCCAGCAGGTAGCCGATGCTCTGCGCCATGGACGACAGTCCGGCCGCCTGGTGATAATCCACGGTCCGCAGCCCGAACAGCGCCATGGCCAGCACGATGGCCCCGCCGGTGCAGAAGCCGATGAACAGCGCCCACAGCAGCGACAGTCCGGGCATGGTCAGTAGTCCGATCACACCGATCACGGCCGAGCTGGTGAACAGGATGCCCAGCCCGGACTGGCTGCGGGTCCTGGGGATCATGGCTGCCGTGAAGAGGGTGCCCACCAGCCCGCACGCCTGGAACGCGAAGTGGTACCACCCGGCCTCCACCGCACTCGCACCGTTGAACACCTGCACCGCTGGAAGCCAGGTGACCATTGTGTAGTACACGGTGGACTGCAGCCCCATGTACGCGGTGACCTGCCAGGCCAGCGCGGAGCCCAAGGGGAGTTTGGCGTGGCGGCGAGCGGGCGGCGTCGTCCGTAATGCGCCGTGTTCGTCGCGCAGGTCGGGACGGCCGGGCAGCTCTTTGGTGAGTTTGCGCCGACCCAGGATCCACGGCAGGAACACGGCCAGGCCGATGATCGCCGTGCCGGCCCAGATCCCCAACGCGAAGCGCCAGCCTGAGGGCGCCACCTGCGCAATGGGGACCACCACGCCGGAGGCGAGCGCGGCCGTGAGTGCGGTGACCGACTGGTACACACCGGTCATGGGCCCGATCTTGTGCGGCCAATCGCGTTTGATCAGCGCGGGGATCAACACGTTCATCACCGCAATGGCGGCCCCCAGCAGCACGGTGCCGATCCAGATGAAACCGGGCCCGGGCGTGGAGCGAATGACAATGCCCAGCGCCAATACGGCGAGCGCCAGACCCAGCACACGTTCCAACCCGAGACTCTCGGCAAGCCGCGGCGCGAACGGCGAAATCACGGCGAACGCAATGAGCGGCAGGCTCACGAGCAGCGACGCCTCGAAGCCGGTCAACCCGCCCTGTTGTTCAATCTCCGGGAGCAGGGGGCCCACCGCGGTAATACCGGCGCGCAGGTTCGCGCCCAGCAACAACACCCCCACCAGCAGCAAACCGGCACGGTGGCCGCGGTTGACCCGGGGTTGAGCGGGACGCTCGGGCATGGCTGGACCACCTTTCTAGGACGTCATGCCACCATAATGGGAACCATGGATTCCATGGACACCTGGCCCACCCCCGTTACCGTTGACGACCGGGGTTTCGACCTCAAAGCCATGCAGCAGCTACGACGCAGCCCGTCCGCGACGCCCGCCGACGTCGCTCCCAATCCCGACGCCGTTGCGCCCGGTACCAGCGCGGCGACTGCCGCGGCGCCCGCCGCACCGGCCAAGGTGGGCACCCGTGAGAAGCTCGCCAATTCCATGATTCTGGTGATCCCGCTGGTGTCGGCGCTGGCCATCGTGCTGTGCTGGATGCGTTACGCGGACAGCAACAACGGCCTGTGGTTGGGGGCGATTGCCGTGATCCTGGTACTGGCCGCGATCACGTGGATCTCCAGCGTAAAGAAGGCCTTCGCCCGCGCACAGGGCCACCTGGCCACCCGTTTGCCCGGAGTGATCGGCTACGGCGTGGGCATCATTCGCGAGGTGGATGTGGAGTCCCCCTTTGACGAGAACGGCGTCTCGGACACCGTCGCCGCTCACCTGGTGCTGTCCGTGAACCCGGTGCAGGGCCCCAACTTTCAAGCGCCGGTGGATGCCGTGTACAACACCTCGGACTCCGAGAAACTCACCGTGGGCGCACACGGGCCGGTGCGCTACCTGCGTTCCGATCCCGAGAACACCGTGAGCATCGAAACTCGCCTTAACGATGCGCGGATCCGCCAGATCTATCAGGGTGCGGCAATGAACTGACCGTCTCACGAGTACATCGTGGACATGCGAACGGCCTCTTACCGGAAGGTGAGAGGCCGTTTTCGCGGCGACGCAGCGGCGTCGTCGGGGGAAGAGCTACTTGACCTGGTGCGAGTCCTGGGTGCCGGGGGCGGCGGGGCGCGAACCCGACTTGTTGGCCAGGTTGGCGCGCAGCGAGGAGGAGCCCATGCGCTTGGACGGCTTCTCGTCCGTGATGGGAGCCGCGGACTTCGTCTCGGAGGGGGCGGGCACGGTCTCCTGCTGTTCGGTGTCCGTGTCAGGGTCGATCACCACGCGCGTGTTGTTTTCCACCGAGGAACGCTTGAACTCGCGGGGAGCGCGAGGGGTGTCGTTAACTGAGGTGACCGAGACGGCCATGACGTTGAGCACGATGCCCAGAATCACGAAAATCCACGCCGCCACGGGCATGGAACCGAGCTCGAACAGCAGACCGATCACCACCAGCGCAATGGAGGTGATGTACGCGGGAGTCTTGACACGGTGGAAGTTGAACTTCATACCTCTATTTCATCATGACTGGCTGACATGCGCCTGACGGCGGTGACTTCACTCATAACTTAACTGCTTGTCAGGGCCGCGCGAACAGGAGTTCACTGGTACAAGTTTCCCTACGAAAGGATTTTCATGCCTCGCAATGCAACCTTGACCCTCAACGACGGCAACGTCATTCCCCAGTTCGGCTACGGCGTGTGGCAGGTCGACCCGGACGTCGCTGAAGAAGTGGTCACCAAGGCCCTCGAGATCGGGTACCGCCACATCGACACCGCCAAGATCTACGGAAATGAAGAAGGTGTGGGCCGCGCCATCGCGAAGAGCGGCATTGCCCGCGAGGACCTGTTCATCACCACCAAGCTGTGGAACGACGACCAGGGTTACGACTCCGCGCTGAAGGCCATCGACGGTTCCCTGGAACGTCTGGGCCTGGACTACGTGGACCTGTACCTCATTCACTGGTCGCAGCCGAAGAAGGGTAAGTACTTGGAGACCTGGAAGGCATTCCAGGAGATCAAGGCATCGGGCAAGGCCCGGTCCATCGGCATCTCGAACTTCGGTGAGGAAGCCTTCCAGGACATCATCGACACCGGTGACATTCCCGCCGCGCACCAGATCGAGTTGCACCCCTACTTCAACCAGAAGGCCATGCGCGATTTGGATGCGAAGTACGACATCGTGACCGAGGCCTGGTCCCCGCTGGGTCAAGGCAAGGCCGACTTGCAGGACGAGACCATCGCCCAGATCGCCGAGGCTCACGACGCCACCCCGGCTCAGGTCATCATTGCGTGGCACCTGGCCATCGGCAACGTGGTGTTCCCCAAGTCCGTGACTCCCGAGCGCATCGAGGAGAACTGGGCCGCGCAGGATCTCACGCTCAGCTCCGAGGAGATCGCCCTGATCGACGGTCTCACCCGCGAGGACGGCCGCATCGGTTCCGCCCCGGAGGACTTCAACGACTGATCGCTAGTGCTTCTAGTGAACGGCCCCGGTCCCAGCAATGGGACCGGGGCCGTTTGCGAGATTCCTCTACCGGTGACGTCGGAACCCAGCCATTTATGTGTCTCTGACATCTGTGGCGCAGGTTCGCACGTGGACGCAGGGTGTCAACCTGCGCCCGAAATGTCACCGGCAGGGACATCCGCAGTCACGACGGCGCCCGCCCCGATCTTTGCCCCAGCGCCCACGGTAATGGGGCCGACTACCTTGGCGCCCGAGCCGATCAGTGCGCCGTCGCCGACAATCGCGTGGCGGCGGTGCCCTGACCCGCTGGATCCACGGCAGAAATGGCACGGGCGTCGTCGAGAACACTCGGGTGGGGTAACGAAAACATGTCTCCAGCATAGAAAAGTTAAACGGCCCGGGACCGCCCATCTGAGCCCGACCGCCCGGCAAAACCGGACCGATCACAGGCGACAGGGCCCGGAAGTTTCGCGTTAGCTCCCCTAACAGGTGCAGAATTGGACGTTATGACACACAACACCCCGGGGGAACCGCGCGCCACAACCGTGCCGGTGACCCCCAATTCGCACATAGCTCCGCAAGATCCCAGCGGAAAAACATTCTTCGGCCAGCCGCGCATGCTGTCCCACCTGTTCAGCGTGGAGATGTGGGAGCGATTCTCCTTCTACGGCATGCAGGGCCTGGTCCTGTACTACATGTACTACGCCGTTACGGACGGTGGCCTCGGAATCCCCGAGAACGTGGCCGTGGGCATCGTGGGCGCGTACGGCGGTAGCGTCTACCTCAGCTCGATCCTGGGCGCGTGGGTCGCCGACCGACTGCTCGGTTCCGAACGGACCATGTTCTACTCCGCGCTGCTCATTATGGCCGGTCACATCTCACTGGCTCTGATCCCCAACGTGGTCGGTTTGGCCATCGGCCTGATTTGCATCGCCATTGGCTCCGGTGGCCTGAAAACCACGTGTGTCGACATGGTCGGCCACCTCTACGAGCGTGAGGATCCGCGCCGTGACGCCGGTTTCTCGCTCTACTACATGGGCGTCAACATCGGCGGTCTGGCCGGCCCGCTGCTGACCGGTGCCGCGTGGAACGCCTGGGGCTTCCACTTCGGTTTCGGTCTGGCCGCGATCGGCATGGCCATCGGTCTGATCCTCTACACGCGCGCTCGCCGCAAGCTCCCCCAGTCGATGCACCACGTGCCCAACCCGCTGCCCCGCTCGGAATACGGCAAGTGGATCGCCATTGCCCTGGCTGCCGTTGCCATCATCATCGTGGCCGCGCTACTCGGCCTCCTGAACGCAGCAAACCTCGCCAACGTCATCACCGTGGTGGTCATCGTGGCGGCCGTTGCGATCTTCGCCCTGTTGTTGCGCGACAAAGATCTCAGCTCGGACGAGCACTCCCGCGTGATGTCGTTCATCCCCATGTTCATTGCCACCGCGGCATTTTTTGCGCTGTTCCAGCAGCAGTTCACGGTGATCGCGATCTACGCGGACACCCGCCTCAACTTGAACCTCTTCGGTTGGGAAATGCCCCCGTCCTGGGTCCAGTCGATCAACCCCGTATTCATCATCCTGTTGGCACCCGTGTTCGCCGCCGTGTGGACCAAACTGGGTCGCCGTCAACCCACCACCCCGGTCAAGTTCGGTCTGGCGTTGCTGCTCATTGGCGCCGCGTTCCTGACCTTCCTGCCCATGGTGGGCCACGTGTCCGTTCCGTTGTTGTGGATCGCCTTGATCCTGCTGATCGCCACGCTCGGTGAGCTCATGCTCTCCCCCGTGGGCCTGTCCCTGACCACCAAGCTGGCTCCGAACAAGTACCCGGCGCAAATGGTCGCCCTGAACAACCTGGCGGTCTCGCTCGGTACCACGCTCTCCGGTGTGCTCGCGGTCTACTACACGACCGACACCGAAGGCACCTACTTCGGCACGCTGGGCATCATCACCGCGGTCCTGGGTATTGTCCTGCTCCTGCTGGCCAAACCCATCACGCGCCTCATGCGCGGCGTCCGGTAATTTCTTCGCCCACGACGACGCCGCTCCGGCCGTCGCGAGCGCCCCGTACCTCTCTGCGAGGTGCGGGGCGCTCTGCACATCGTGTTGCCCTAGGCAAGGGTGACGTGAATCGCCTACATTGACCTCACGTAGCAATTACGTTCGGCACCGCCTCACGACCCTCGGTCTCACCGCCGGTCGTGGACAGCGCCCATTTGTAGCAAGAGGTACTCATGAGCAACGAAACATCCCCCGGCCAAGGTGGCCCAGCGGCGTCGGCGGGAGTCAAAGGCAACGATCCGAGAACCGGCGAATCCCACGAGCTGAAACGGGTCATGGGGCCCGGCCTGCTGCTGTTGTTCATCGTGGGCGACATCCTGGGCACCGGTGTGTACGCACTGACCGGCAACATTGCCGGCGAAATCGGCGGTGCCGCCTGGGCGCCCATCCTGATCGCGTTCGTGGTGGCCACCATTACCGCGTTCTCCTACCTTGAACTGGTGACCAAGTACCCCGGCGCCTCGGGTGCCGCGCTGTACACGCACAAGGCCTTCGGCATCCACTTCATGACCTTCTTGGTGACGTTCGCGGTGCTGTGTTCCGGCCTGACATCGGCCGCTACCGCGTCGTCCGCGGTGGCATCCAACTTCGCCAAGGGCTTCCACCTGGATCTGAGCCCGTTCGGTATCACCGTGGTGGCCATGGTGTTCCTGGGCATCCTGGCGCTCATCAACCTGCGTGGCGTGTCCGAGTCCGTGAAACTCAACGTGGTGCTCACCTGCATTGAACTCACGGGTCTGCTGATCGTGATCCTGGTCGGTTTCTGGGCCGCGTCCCAGGGTAACGCGGACTTCAGCCAGACCGTGGTGTTCGAAACCTCCGAGGACAAGGGTATTTTCATGGCCCTGACCGCGGTGACCTCCCTGGCGTTCTTCTCGTTCGTGGGGTTCGAGGATTCGGTCAACATGGTCGAGGAGACCAAGGACCCCACCAAGAACTTCCCCCGCGTCATGCTGTTGGGCCTGAGTATCACCCTGGTGGTTTACGTTCTGGTCTCGATCTTCACCGTGGCGATCGTTCCCATCGGTCAGCTCGGCGAATCCACCACCCCGCTGCTGGACGTGGTCCGCATTGGCGCGCCCGGTGTTCCGATCGACGCCATATACCCGTTCCTGACCATCATTGCCGTGGCCAATACGGCGTTGATCAACATGCTCATGGCGTCTCGATTGCTGTACGGCATGGCTCGTCAGGGTGTGATTCCCGGCATTCTCGGCAAGGTACTTCCGGGACGCCGCACGCCGTGGACCTCCATCATCTTCACCACGGTGCTGGGCATGGTGCTCATCCTGATCGTCAACAACTTCATGGGTAAGTCCACGGCCTCCGCGCTGGGCGGCACCACCGCGTTGCTGCTGCTGGGCGTGTTCACCGTGGTCAATATTGCGGCAATCATCTTGCGCCGTGACAAGTCCCAGGAAAACCACGCGTACTTCCACGCACCCAAGGTGCTGCCCTACCTGGGCGCCATCACCTGTGCCTACCTGTTGGGCCCGTGGGCGCAGGATCCCATCGAGTATCAGATCGCCGTGATCCTCATTGGACTGGGTGTGGCCCTCTGGCTGCTGAACTTCCTGTACGACCGCCTGTTCACGGGCCGCCGCGCACGGTTCCATCACCCCGAAGATCTCGCGCACCTCGAAGACCCCGACCGCTAAACGCATCCGTTCCACACGCCCCAGGGAGACACCCATGAGCATTGTTGTCGGCTACCTGCCCACCCCCGCCGGACGCGCCGCCCTGCGGGCCGGCCTCGACGAAGCGAAACTGCGATCCAGCAAGTTGGTCATCGTCCAGGCCCCCGCGCCCAAGCAACGCTTCGGGCGCCCCGCTGAGCAGGCATCACCGGCTGCGGCGGCGGAGGATCAGGAACTCCTGGCCGAGAGTGGGATCGAGCATGAGCTGGTGTCCGTCCACCCGGACAGCGACCCCGCGGACGCCATCCTGGACGCGTGCGAACGCGTCACCGCCGAGTTGCTGGTCATCGGCACGCGCAAGCGCACGCCGGTGGGCAAGCTCATCATGGCACCCACCACTCAGCGCATCCTGTTGGAGGCCTCGTGCCCGGTGCTGTGCGTCAAAGCGGGTTACACCGTGGACGACTGATTCCTTCGGCCCCCTTAGGCCGCCCGGTCCTCCTCCGACTCGTCCAGGTCGAAGGCCGGGCGGTTTCTTTCCGCCGTCACGGTCTCGCTCCACGACGACGCCGCGGTCGAGCCAGTCGCGCCGCTCGTGACACGCGTATTTTGGGGAGCGGGCACCGTGGCGTCCGCCTGCGACCACCCGAAGCCGTATGCCAACGCCGGCACCAGTGCGTTCGCCAGGGAACCACCGATCATCACGCCCGCCCAGGCCACCGGGATGGAAACCAGCACGTCAAGCGGATAATGCGCTGCAGCGTATATTCGGCTTGCCCCCACAAGTGCCACGGCCGCCAACCCGAACCACAAAATCCGGTTGCGTTGGGAAGATCGGAAATTCACGAGCATGAGGGCCAAGACAATGGCCAATGCGCCACCGGTGTGTCCGGAGGGGAACGATGTGGCGCCTTCGAGATGGAGGAGCTGCTCGCCGGCCGGCAGGGACGGACGGGGGCGCTCCGCGGCGACCTTTACCAAACCAATGGCAGCCCAACCTGTGAGGGAGGTGATGAGGAAGGCCGTGGCATCCAAGGGTCTCCGCCGGAATACGGCCAACCACCCGGTGATCGTGGCAATGATCAACACGATGCCCGCGTTAGAGAACACCACGTGGATCGCCATCGCAAGGGCGTCAAAAGGTGCGTTGCGGTATTGGACGAGCCCCTCGAGCAACGCGGTCTCCCCGTGCGTGATTTCCGGTGAAACCACCAGCAATCGACCGACGGTCGCAACCAACAGCACCGTGACCAGAGGTACGGCCACTCGATGTTGCAACTGCGGCAAGCGCCACGGGGACCCGCCCGGCGAGGGGGAAGTTTTCTGCGCCGGATAGGTCATGGACCAATGGTGTCACTCAACACCGAATGATTGCTGACATCGCGAGTCAGCCGCTGCGAGCCTGAAGTTTTCACGTGAAACGAAAACAAGAATTTAACCCTTTAAAGTTTGTATTCTGGTTCTTGCATATTTAAAAAGTCTTGATTGTGACCCTGGACGGAATCGACTGTTCTACTCTGCCGTTATGACTGTGAACTGATCCGACCCAAGGAGGCACCATCCCCATGAACTCCCAGTACCCACAGGTCTCTCAAGACGATGCGCTCAAGCACATCGACAACAGTGGCGTAGCAATTTATTGGCGCCCCGGGTGCCCATTCTGCGAGCGCCTTGAATACAAGCTGGGTGAAGACGGCCAGAAGGCTACGTGGACCAATATTTGGGAAGATGCGGCGGCCAAGGAATACGTTGCGTCCCTGAACGACGGCAATTCCACGGTTCCCACCGTGGTCACCAAGGACACCCACTTCATTGCCGCGGATCCGGATGCCCCCGACCAGGTTCGTCAACTGCTGGCCAATGCCACCCCCGCGACCGCAGACTGAGACAGTCAGTACCGGTAATCGCAGAAAGCAGGATGACTCATGGCCGATCATTACCACTCCCCCGAAGACCTCAAGCTTCTGGGCGAGCTGAAGAAGCTCGCACCCGATGAGTTCACCAAATTCGCGGCCTTCGACGCAGCCATCGGCCGCGAGGGCGGTCACATCGACCCCCTGAACCGTGAGCTCATTGCCATTGGTGTCGCGCTGACCACCCAGTGCCCCTACTGCTTGGAGGTGCACACCAAGAAGGCCAAGGCCGCCGGTGCCACCCGCGAGCAGATCGTGGAGGCAGGAATGGTGGCCGCGGGTCTGCGTGCCGGCGCGGCCGTGACGCACACCGCCATGGCGTTGCGGTTGTTCGACGAAGCCTGAGCACGGTCACACCAGCCGGGTGAAGCCGCGCCGCCCGCATTGTGGGAGCGCGGCTTCGCCCTGTTGAGCTGGCTTTTTGTCTTCGAAAATCGAAGGCAGGCTACACTCCGGGGCAAGAGAATCTTCACAGGAAATTGAGGACGACGATGTCCCTGCACTCCACGACCGCTCGGAACGAGGCGGCCCCCGGCTCACAAACATCACTGCGTGTGGCCAATCAGCGCCGGGTGATCGAAACCATGCGCACGTTGGGCACCACCACCCAAGCCACCATTGCACGTGAAACTGCGCTGGCACCGTCCACGGTGTCGTCCATCGTTCATGAAATGGTGACCGCCGGGGTGCTCGCCATGGATTCATCGCACGGCGGGCGCCGCGGACAACTGGTCCAGTTCAGCGACGACGCCGGCTTCGTGGTGGGCCTCGATGTGGGCCACCGCCACCTCACCGTGGCCGTTGCGGATCTCAACCAGAACATCAAAGCACGTGAACGATTCGACCTGCCACGCGGCCATTCAGTGACCGAAGTGTTGGACACCGTAGATTCGACATTGGTCTCCATGGTTCGAAAGCTGAAGCTGTCCCGAGCCAAGCTGCTCGCCGCCGGACTGACCCTGCCCGCCCCGGTGGATCTCGAGGGACGCGTGGTGAGTGCGGGAGCGATCCTCCCGGCCTGGGCCGACACCGATGTCCGTGCGGCCGCCTCGATTCGACTGGGGCTTCCCGTCACGGTGGAAAATGACGCCAACGCGGGAGCCGTGGGAGAGTTTGCCCAGGGCAGGGGACGGGGCGTGCAGAACATGGCCTACATCAAGGTCTCCCACGGTGTGGGTGCGGGCCTGATCCTCAACGGTCGACTGTTCCGTGGCGCCACGGGATCCGCCGGGGAACTCGGCCACATGACCCTGGACGAACAGGGTGCTGTCTGCCGCTGCGGCAACCGTGGATGCCTGGAAACCTTCATCTCCTCCGAGGCCGTCCTCGGCCTTCTGGGCACCACCCGGGGTCCCGATTTCACGGTGGCGGACCTCGTCGACGCCGCCCTGGCCGGTGACGTCGGTTGCGCGCGAGTCATCGGGGACACCGGCCGCACCCTGGGCACCACCGTGGCCAACCTGTGCAACATCATCAATCCCGAGCTCGTGGTCGTGGGTGGCGAATTGGCGCGCGCCAATGATTTGTTGCTGGGGCCGTTACGGGAAATCGTGTCCCGCTACGGAGTGCAGGGCTGCACCCGGGACCTCACCATCAGCGCCGCTGAACTGGGCCCGGAGGCGCACCTCACCGGGGCCCTCATCATGGCGCTCGAGAATATTTCGCTACCTCTGTGAGACACAGCCAACATTTTTGTGTTCAAGACATGGACATTTAGTGATCTGAGTCCTAATCTTGATCCACTACCGGCAAGCCTTCTTCCGGCTAGCGTCCCCACCGCGTCCTATGCCTTGGGGCCCGCCTTCTTACTTCGTTACAGCAAGGGAGCTGCGCGATGAGCCAAGCAGCGCAAGCAGTACCGTCGGAGCGCCACGACGCGAACACCGGCACAGTCATCAGAATCACCACGGTCGCGGCCTTCGGTGGTCTGCTCTTCGGATACGACTCCGCCGTGATCAACGGTGCGGTGTCCTCCATTCAATCCCGTTTCGATGTGGGCCCCGGCCCCCTGGGCTTCGCGGTGGCTGCCGCCCTGTTGGGTGCAGCGGTGGGTGCCTTCTTCGGCTCGCGCATCGCGGACCGCACCGGCCGCATTCTGATCATGAAGATCGCTGCGGTGTTGTTCCTGGCCTCCGCGATTGGTTGTGGCCTGGCCAATGACATCACCACGCTGGTCATTTTCCGCGTGATCGGCGGCGTGGGCGTGGGTGTTGCCTCCGTGATCGCACCCGCCTACATCGCCGAGGTCTCCCCCGCACACCTGCGCGGGCGCCTGGGCTCTTTGCAGCAAATGGGCATTGTGCTCGGTATCTTCCTGTCGCTGCTGATCGACGCGCTGCTGGCGCACTGGGCCGGCGGTGCCGCGAACGAGCTGTGGCTGGGTCTTGAGGCCTGGCGTTGGATGTTCCTGGTCATGGCCGTCCCCGCGGTCATGTACGGCATCGGTGCCTTCACCATTCCCGAATCCCCGCGTTACCTGGTCTCCCGCGGTCGCGAGGACGAAGCCCACTCCGTGCTGACCAGCATCCACGGCGATCGGGTGGCCGAGGAACGCGTGGCCCGCATTCGCGAAACCATCAACAAGGAACACACCCCTCGCCTTGCCGATCTGCGTGGTTCTCTGGGTGGGCTCAAGCCCATCGTATGGGTCGGTATCGGCCTGGCAGCCCTGCAGCAGTTCGTGGGCATCAACGTGATTTTCTACTACTCCAACGTGCTGTGGGAGTCGGTGGGCTTCTCGGAGTCCGATTCGTTCGTGATCTCCGTGGCCACCTCCGTGACCAACGTGCTGGTGACCATTGTCGCAATCTTCCTGGTGGACAAGGTGGGTCGCCGACCGCTGCTGCTCGTGGGCTCGACCGGTATGGCCGTCTCGCTCGCGACCCTGGCCGTGGTCTTCGCAACCGCCAGTAAAGTCATGGTGGACGGCCAGCTCACCCCGGCCCTCGGCCCCGTGGCCGGCCCGGTCGCGCTGATCGCCGCCAACCTGTTCGTGATCTTCTTCGGCGTCTCGTGGGGTCCGCTCATGTGGGTTCTGCTGGGCGAGATGTTCCCCAACCGCATTCGCGGCGCCGCGCTGGCTGTGGCCGGCGCCGTGCAGTGGATCGCCAACTGGGCCGTCACCGTCACCTTCCCCGCGCTGTCCAACTTCTCGCTGGGACTGGCCTACGGCATTTACGCGTTCTTCGCGGTGGTCTCACTGATCTTCACCATCAAGATGGTCTCCGAGACCAAGGGCGTGGAGCTCGAGGACATGCACGACTGACGCCCCGTCACCCGACCACGAGCGCCCCGGTTCCGTACGCGAGTACGGAACCGGGGCGACGTCGTTCCCGCCGCCTGTCGCGCGGAACCACGGGAGGGTCATAGTTTGTCGAATTAACCAATATGGGGCCCCGATACGCCCGTCCCGCGCGTTCTCGGGTAGTTTCGACTCTGGTATTCGCGGACGATCCCCGTGGAATCGCCCACCATCTCCACGACTTTTCAATGGCGAAATGAGGACCTCACGGTGACCCAGAATTCTTCGGAACACTCCACAGCAGGACGTAAATCGGCCGGCCACGTGATCGTGGATTCACTCGTGGCCCACGGCGTGGAACGCGCCTACGTGGTACCCGGCGAGAGTTACCTGGATGTGCTGGACGGCCTCTACAAGTCCCCCATCAACACCGTGATCACCCGCCACGAGGGCGGTGCCGCCTACATGGCCGATGCGGACGGCAAGCTGAATCCCGTTCCCGGCGTGGCCATGGTCACTCGCGGCCCCGGCGCCGCCAACGCCCACGTGGGGCTGCACACCGCGTGGCAGGATTCCACCCCCATGGTGCTGTTCGTGGGCCTGATCCCCTTTGAGCACCGCGAGAAGGAAGCGTTCCAGGAATTCGATCCGCACCAGTGGTTCGCCTCCGGCGCCAAGCGCGTGATGGTTCTGGACCACGCCGAACGCGCCTCGGAGTATGTCGCTGAAGCCATGTTCGCCGCGGCGTCCGGCCGACCCGGCCCCGTGGTGGTCGGGCTGCCCGAGGACGTGATCACCCGCGAAATCGATGCGACCCTGCACCCGCGGATCCCCGTGGCCGGCGGCGGCATGACGGTGACGGATTGGAAAGCCCTGGAAAACGCGCTCAAGGAGGCCGAGAAGCCCCTGTTCGTGACCGGCGGTAACGACTGGACCCACGAGGGCGCCGAAAAGTTCACCCAGTGGCTCGAAGAGCGCCACATTCCCGCCGCCGCGGAGTGGCGCACCGAGGGAACCGTGCCGTTCAACTCCCCGTCCCACGTGGGCCCCATCGGCTACGGCCGCCCGCGCCCCACCTACGACCTGCTCGAGGAAACCGACCTCTTGGTGTTCGTGGGAACCGTGCCCGGCGACGTGATCACCAACGGCTTCCTGGTGCGTCAGGACTGGTCCAAGAAGAATTTCATCGTGACCATGGACCCGTCCATGCGTGGCCGCTCCGGTGCCGTTTCGCACCAGATTGTGGCCAAGCCGGACGTGTTCGTGCGAGACCTGGTGCGCATGGAACTCCCGGTCAAGGACGGGTGGAAGGACTGGTGCGCGCGCATGCGTCAGCAGCAGGTCGAGTTCGCCGAGCCCAAGGACGCCCAACCCGCTGACGGCCCGGCCACCATGGACACCATGATGGCCAACCTGGTGGCGACCCTGCCCGAGGACGCCATGGTGACCTTCGGCGCCGGCGAGCACACCAACTGGGCGCACCGCTACTTCCCGACCAACGGTTACGCGTCCATGATCTCGGCGCGCAACGGTTCCATGGGGTACTCGGTACCCTCCGCCGTGGCCGCCTCCCTGAACTACCCGGGCCGTCGCGTAATTTCGATTGCCGGAGACGGGGAGTTCCTCATGAACGGTCAGGAACTGGCCACCGCCGCCCAGTACGGTGCCACGCCGCTGGTCATCGTGATGGACAACCAGGAGTACGGCACCATTCGCACCCATCAGGAACGCCAGTACCCCGAGCGCGTGTCCGGTACGCAGTTGAAGAACCCGGACTTCGCGGGCATGGCCACCTCGTTCGGTGGTTTCGGTGTGCGCGTGGAGCGCGAGTCGGAGATCCCCGGTGCACTCGAGCAGGCCTATCAAGCGATCGACCAAGAGGGTAAGTTCGCGCTCATCCACTTGATCGTGGAACAGCGCCGCAAGGCATACTGAATCGAACATACAGCCAGGTCAGATTGCTGACGACGCCGCCCCCGGCACCTTTCGAGCGAAAGGTCCGGGGGCGGCGTCGTCGCGTTTCGCTCGGGTGGGCTACCGCAGCGGATGCTCGGCCTGGTCCTTGTGCATGCGGCCCGCGAATACCGCGACCACGCCGAGCAGAGGCGTCAGGACGGCCACACCCCAGAAGATCGCCTCCGGAGGCAGGATCTGCGAGACCGGCCCCGCCACCGCCATGGACACGGGCATGAGTGAGAGGGACACGAAGAAGTCCAGGGACGAGATACGGCCGAGCATGTGCACCGGCACGCGGCGCTGCAGCAACGTGCCCCAAATGACCTGCCCCGCGCCACCGGTGGCACCGAACACGCACAGGGCAATGGCCATGACCCACCAGGAATCGGTCATGCCCACCAGGCCGAAGGGCAGCGTGCCGAAGCCCCACAACCAGATCATGGTGGTCAGATAATGACGTGGCAGGGGCATGGACGCCGTGATCAGCGAACCCAGCGCCGTGGACACCCCGTACAGGCCGAGCATCGCGCCATAGCTCGCCACGGAACCGCCCAGCCGATCCACCACCAGGAACGGGACCAGGACTTCGAGCGGGCCGATGAACAGGAACACCGCGGTCATGGCCCACAGCAGGGTCCACAACAACCACGGTGTACGCACCGAGTAGAGGAACCCGTCCGCCAGATCCCGCAGGATCGACGTGGTCGGCACCGCCGTGGAACCCTGCGATTCTTCCTCCCCGAACCGGCCGGTCGTGGGAATGCGCAGGAACAACATCAGGGTGAAGGCCGCCGCGTGGCACACGGCAATCGCGACCACTGCGAGCGCGGGGAAGGCCAGACCCGCCAGGAAACCGCCCACCGCGGGGCCGGCGGCAATCTGCAACAGGGGCCTGGCGGTTCCTTCCACGCCGTTGGCGGCCAACAACTGGCTGGCGGGCAGGATCCGCGGCAACGCCGCCGAATAGGCGGGATAGAAGAACCCCAGAGCCCCCGCAAAGACGAACCCGGCAACGGCCAAGTGCCACAGGGCGAGGTTATCGGTCCAGGTCAGCAGCACGATCACGGCGGCGGTTAGCAAGTTGATTGCCTCGACGCAGCGCAGGATGAGACTCAACCGGACACGATCCGCGGTCACGCCGCCCACCAGGACAAAGGCGACCGCTCCCACGGCACCCGCAGCGGTGACCATGGACAGGTCCACCGCCGAGCCGCCCAGCGCCATCACCTTGGCAACCAGTGCCACCGCCCAGAGACCGGATCCGAACACGCTCATGCACATGGCAAATGCCAACACCGCGTAGGCGGGCGTGCCAAAGGGTTTGAGCGCGCGGGGAAGTGACATTTGGTCCACCCTATAAGTACCTGTCGGACCCGTGGTATCAGAACCGATCCCGCAGACGGGGGCGGCCCCTGAAGTACCGTTGAAATCATTAGCTTTTTCAGTCTCCCAGCAAAGGAGTTCCCCCGTGCGCGCAACCCACGTGCCCGAAACCGGCGTGATCACCGTGCGTGAGTGGCCCACGCCCCGGGCCACCGAGCCGGGAACGTTCGTGGTGCGGATGACGGCGGCGTCGGTCTGTGGATCGGACCTGCACGCGGCGCTGCACGGCACGCTGCACCCCATGGGTCCCGAGCGCGCGGGCTACCCGGGCCACGAGGGTGTGGGCGTGGTCGCGAAATCCAACTCCCAGAAATTCCCCGAGGGCACCGCGGTGCTGTGCGTTCCCCCGGGTGAGTTCGGCGGGGCCTTCGCCGAGTACATGCTCCTCGATGACGACCACGCGGTCGCGCTGCCCTTGGATCTGGACAGCAACGATCTCACCCAGATGCGCCGCTACATGATGGCCCAGCAACTGGGCACCTGCATTTACGCGTTCGACCTGTACTGGCCCACCGAGGTTCCCGCACGCACTGCCGGCACGTGCGTGATCATGGGCGCCGGTTCCGCGGGCTTGTTCTTCCTGCAGGACGCGAAGCGCCGCGGGTTCAAGCACATCATCGTGTCGGACAAGCAGCCCGCCCGTCTCGACATCGCGCGCACGCTCGGTGCTCGCACGGTGCTGATTCCGGACGAAGACCTCGGTGCCGTGGTCTCCGAGCTCACCGGCAACAAAGGCGCGGATCTGGTGATTGAGGCCGTCGGTTCGGATGAGCTGCGCACCCAGGCCGTGGGCATCGTGGCCCACCGCGGCATTGTGGGCTGGTTCGGTCTGTACGAGAGCTTCGAACCGACCCTCGTGCCGATCTTCGAGGTCTTCCGCAAGTGCGTGCGCCTACAGGGTTCCGTGGCAGCCCAGTCCGAGCCCGGTCTCAAGTCCTTCCATGAAGCAGTGCGTCGCATCCACGACGGCGAGGTGGACGTCGACTACTGTTTGGGCCCCACCCACACCCTGGACCAGGTGGCCGAGGTGCTCCGCATTGCCGAACGCGGCGGTGAAGGCCAGGTCAAGTTCACGATCGTCCCGTAACCCCGCCCCGCTCGCCCGCCGACGCCGCCCGGGAGACTCGATCAGGGCACCGAGCGACGGCTTTGCCAGACGGTGGCCGCTACGACGCGTCCCGCGGGAGGGGCAGGGTCACCGTAAAGCGACATCGACCGTGTGAGTCCTCGCCAACCGATATGGAACCACCATGGGCGCGCACGATCTCGCGACTGATGGCCAAGCCCAGCCCGGAACCCCCGGTGTCGCGAGCGCGCGAGGCGTCCAGCCGGACGAACCGCTCGAAGACCTTCTCCTGATCCTCGGGCGCAATGGCGTCTCCGTCATTGGTGACGGTCAGCACCGCGTTCCTGGCCACCGTGCTGAGGCGAACCTCGATCAGCGATTCCGCATGGCGGCCCGCGTTGGACAGCAGGTTCCGCACCACTTGTTGCAGTTTGGACGCGTCCGCGCGCAACCGCACCGGTTCGATGTAGACCGTCAGATCTTGCCGGAGCGCCGGCCTGATGCGGGCGATCTCCTCGGAGACCACCTCGTCCATGTCGGTGTCGGCCACGCGCATGTCCAGGCCGGCGTCGTCGGCGCGCGCGAGCGTCAGGAGGTCCTGCACCAGCTGGCCCATACGCTGTGACTGGGAAACGAGCACCGGCGACAGTTCCTGCCAGGTCTCCCCGGAGGGATCGTTGCGGGCCACGTCCAATGTGGCGGACAGCGTGGCCAACGGCGAACGCAGCTCGTGCGAGGCATCGGCCACGAAGCGCCGTTGCGCCAGGTCCGAAGCCTGGAGCCGGTCGAGCATCGCGTTCATGGTCGACGCCAGCTGAGCGATCTCGTCCCGGGTGGGTGGCACGTCCACGCGTTCGTCCAGATTGGCTCCGCCAATGGTGCGCACCTGATCGGTGATACGCCGCACAGGTCGCAGGGAACGCCCGGTGAGCCACCACATGGTCAACGCACCCAACAGCACCAGGAGCGGGCCCACGGCCAGCACGAAGATCGCGACCACGGTGAGGGAGCTGGTCTGCAGGTTCACGGGAACCGCAACGACCAACGTGTGTGGTTCGTCGTTGACCACGATGCCTTCGGAGACGTAGACGAAATCATTCGGGATGCGCAGCAGCGAGTCGTTGTCCGTGCGTGATTCGAACGTGTCTCCGGGGGTGAGAACCGGCGAGTTCAAGTCGATGTCCCCGGACATCGGGGGTGAAGAGGCCACCACCGAGCCCTCCTGATCGGTGAGCTGCACCAGCACGCCGGGCTGGCCGACCGCGCGGAGCAGATCGGCGGGATCCGCGCGGGACCACACGTAGATCACGCGGCCGTCGGGGGGTCCCTGCTCATCCACCAGCCGCGAGAGCACCTGCTGCTGGCTCGTCACCGCTTGGTCATGGGCGGTGGACACAATGTTGCGCTTGAGTACCTCCAACAGCAGCACACCGGACAGCACCAGCACCACGATCATGAGCAGAGCGGCCGCCGCCGTGGTCTTGCGCCGCACGCCCCAGCGACTGCGAACGCCCTTCATGCTCACGGCGCGGGGGTGTCCGCAACCAGCCGGTACCCCATACCGCGTACGGTCTGCAGGGTATTGAGGCCAAAGGGTACGTCAATTTTCTTGCGCAGGTACCCCACGTAGACCTCCACAATGTTCTCCGAACCCTCGAAGGCGGCGTCCCACGCGTTGTCCATGATCTGCAGTTTGGACACCACCGTGTCCGCGTTCTGCATGAGGTACTGCAGGATCACGTATTCCTTGGCGGTCAGCTCGATGACCGCGTCCCCCCGGGTGACCTTGTGCCGGGTCGGGTCCAGCTCCAGACTGCCCACGGTGATGTTGACCGGCCGTTCGGGGGCACCGCGGCGCATGAGCGCTCGCAATCGGGCCACCAGGACCATGAAGCTGAACGGTTTGGTCAGGTAGTCGTCCGCACCGAGGTCGAACGCGTCGGCCTCGTCGTACTCGCCGTCCTTGGCGGTCAACATGAGCACGGGCGTCCAGTTCTTCTCGGCGCGGATCTCCTTGAGGATTGTGTACCCGTTCTTTCCGGGCAGCATGAGATCCAGCACGATCACGTCGTACGGGTTCTCATGGGCCAACCACGCACCAGTGACGCCGTCGTTGGCCACATCCACCACGAACCCCTCATTGATGAGTCCGCGGCGCAACGACTCCGAGAGGTCCACTTCGTCATCGACGATCAACAATCGCATATTTATTCCTTCGTCAGTTCATGTCCATGCCGCTTGGCCACCACGGTATTCCAGAGTCCGGCCGCGACACAGCACCTGGGATGTGCCGTGGGAGCCGCGCGGATCAGATCGGGCGGGGCGCGGGAGCCCCGGTGAGAACCAACGGGGCGTCACGGCCGTGACCGCAGACAGACTCTGGTTGCGTGAGACCAGAATGCTCCCCGTTCACTGAAAGGAATCTGAGCGCGGCCTCCACGTGGGCTCACCGGGTGGTGGTCCGTCCCGTGCCCGTTCGAGCGCGGTAGCGCATATCCGCCACGGCCACGACCAGGGCCGCGATGACCGCCAGGGCCGTGGCCGCGAAGCCCGCCGTAATGGCCTGTCCCCAGTCGGTGTGGGCCAGCACGCTGAAGGACACCGCGGTGATCATGGCGATCCCGATCGAGGTGCCGATGCGTTGGCCCGTCTGCATGATGCCCCCGGAGCTGCCGGCGTACTCCACGGGCACCTCGGCCAGCGTGAGGGTTTGATTGGGGCTGACCACCGCGCCCTGTCCCAGGCCCACGAACGCCAGGGTGGCCAACAACCACCATTCGCTGACCAACCCGTGTTCGCGCAACTGGATGATCATGACACTGAGGGTAAGGCCGACCAGGACACTGAGCATCCCGGCCACCACGACCTTGCGCCCCAATCGCAGCACGTGCCGCCCGGCCCAGTTGGAGGCCACGGCACTGGCCACGGCGTTGGGGAGCCCGATCATTCCACTCTCCAGGGCGGTGTGACCCAACCCCTCCTGCATGTACTGGGCCACGAGCACCCAGATGCTGGTGATGCCCAGGAAGTACAGGCCGATCAGAACCGATCCGTGCAGGAAGCTGCGCACACGGAAGATCGACAGATCCACCATGGGGCTGTGTCCGCTCTGCTTGTGTTTTTTCTCCCATACCGCCCAGCCGCCCAGCAGCAGCAAACCCACGGGTAGCAGGGCCCACACCCACGCTGAGGCCGCCGTGCGCGCTTCCATGAACGGCAACAGCAGCGCCAGGATGGCCAGTCCCAGGACCACGGCGCCCACGGGGTCCAGCTCTCGCAGTGTCTTCCCCAGGCTCTGCCCGCGTGTGCACTTGAACAGGGGTTTGGGGAACCACAGGAACGCCAGAACCAGGGCCAGGATGCCCACGGGAACGTTGACCAGGAAGATCCAGCGCCAGCCCTCACTCGGGCCGCCGATCTGGATGAGCAGACCGCCCAACAGTGGGCCAACCCCAACGGAGATCCCCACCATGCTGCCGAACATTCCGAAGGCCTTACCGCGTTCGGCTCCCCGGAAGTACTGCTGGATCATGCCAATGCCCTGCGGGTTGAGCAGCCCGGAGCCCAGGCCCTGCACGAAGCGCGCCACCGTGAGGGTGGTGGGGTCACCGGCCATTCCCGCCGCCACCGAAGCCACGGTGAACACCACCACGCCCGCAATGAACATGAACCCCCGCCCGAAGATGTCCCCCGCACGGCCCGCGGCCACGAGCACCACACCGAAGGTCAACGCGTAACCGGAGAGCACCCACTGCAATTGGGATTGACTGGCGCCCAGGCCTTCCTGGATGGAGGGCAGACCCACGTTGAGGATGCTCACGCCCACCAGGGACATGAAGATTGCCACGAGAAGTACGGCCAGGATGCGCCAGCGGCGCGGATCCGGCTGGTCGGTGCCCCCAGCGGCGTCGCCCCCGGAAGCCGGGCCGGTAGTGCGATGGGGGCCCGTGGTCGGAGCGGAAGGGCAACGATCGACGTGGGAAGTCGAGGCGCGGCTGTCGTGGGCGGGTGTATCGGAGGATGAGTGGCGGCCCATGGTGTGGTTGACGTCTTTCTGTCGTGGCCGGTGGGTGAACTGTGTTCCCCGCAGAAGAAGCGTGTCGGCACCCTGCGCCGACGACTCCGGGACTTCACGCCCGGCCGGGGAAAGTCGCGCGCGGGCCTGCGTCCGGCACAGCAGCCTTCTCCCAGACATCAGCAACGCGCGGAGTCGGGAGTTCATTCCACCCCCATGGCCTGGACCGCGCGCCCATCGCTGCGTGATCTCAGAGGCCCACAAGTTCCAGGACATGCCCTCGGGCCACCGACCACGCCGGATGGTCGGGCACGGTCCAGGAGTTGTGGTCCGCGTTGGCCACCACGGACAGTTCTGCCGGATCATGCCCGGCCGTGGCAGCTGAGACATAGTCCCGGGCCTGATGCGCGGGTATCAGGTCGTACACGCCGGCCATCGACACGCATCCGAGCGGCTTCACGGTGGGATGCGCCCCGACCTGATCTTCCTCGAGCTGGGAGCGCGACGCCGCCCACGTGGCCAAATGCCCACCCGCGCTGTGCCCGAGCAGCACCGTGCGTTGCCCGTCGAGGTCCACGGGTGCGTGCTCCGCGAGGTGCGGAACGAAGTCAACTCCCGCGGCGACATCGTACCCGGCCGCCGGCCAGCCCGCACGGGCCGGGCCACGATCCCTCTGATCGGGATGAATGGTCCCCCGGTAAGTGATGGCCCACACCGCCACCCCGTACGGCCCGGTGGTCACTCCCGGTTTCTCTGCGGCGCCGCAACCGGCGAGCGCAGCGTCGGCGCCCGCGCCCGCGCCCAGAACGGCAACACCCAAAGCGCCCCGGAACACCGCCCGGCGGCTCAGCTGCGCAGACTGATCGGCCATGTCGTCCCCGGCACCTCCACGAATCCCCGCGGATCACGCGCCATCTCACCGGTGTGCGACACCCGCGAGAAGAATATGCTGTCAGATACCACCCAGCGTACGGGCACGCTCCGTGGCCCACGGAGGCACGCGGTGCAACAGAAACACCTCGCGTGCCCACGCCTCGGAGGATTGTCATGACCACTGCGGTTTTTCACCGGTTCCGAGCCTGGTTGTTCGCAGACCAGGAGAACTCGGCGGCCTACCACGGGCCGCATCAACGCCCGCGTGAAGACACACGAACCCGCCCCTGGTGGGCCGTGATGTGCCTGTCCGGTGTGGACTATTTCTCCACGCTGGGTTACCAGCCCGGCATTGCGGCCCTGGCGGCCGGTTCGCTGGCTCCCGTTGCGACACTCGTGTTGGTGCTCGTCACCCTGTGCGGTGCCTTGCCCGTGTACCGCTGGGTTGCCGCGGTCAGCCCCCACGGCGCGGGGTCCATCCGCATGCTGGAGAAACTGCTCCCGCGGTGGAACGGCAAGATCGCGGTGCTCGTGCTCCTGGGATTTGCGTGCACCGACTTCATGATCACCATCACCCTGTCCTCCGCGGACGCCGCAACCCATTTGGTGGACAACCCGGTCATGCCACTGCACGGCAACGATGCCAAGTTGTGGATCACCTGTGGTCTGATCACGCTGCTCGCCGCCGTGTTTCTGAAGGGGTTTCGCGAGGCCATTGCCCTGGCCGTTTTCCTGGTCCCCATTTACCTGGCCCTCAATGTCGCGGTCATGGCGGTGGGGTTCGAGCGCATCCTGACCCATCCCGAGGTTCTGAGCGGCTGGGCGTCCGCGGTGACCACCCAGCACTCCAATCCCTGGACGGCCCTGCTCCTGGCGGTTGTCGTGTTTCCGAAACTCGCCCTGGGCATGTCCGGATACGAGACCGGAGTCTCGGTCATGACGCAGATCCACCCGGGGTCCACTGCCGACGCCGCCAAGGCCGGCCACGGCGCCGTCGCCGGCCGCATCAGAGGCGCCCGCAAGATGCTGACACTGGCCGCCGTGATCATGGCCGTCATGCTCCTGTCTTCGTCCATGGTCACCACTCTGCTGATTCCCCCGCAGGAATTCGCGCCCGGCGGGCGGGCCAACGGTCGCGCACTGGCGTACGTGGCGCACGAGTACATGGGGCCCGTCTTCGGCAGCGCATACGACCTGTCCACCATCCTGATCCTGTGGTTCGCCGGGGCCTCCGCGACCGGGGTGCTGGTTCTCATGACCTCCGCGGCGCTCGCGGTCACGCTGTCCGCCGGACATCGTGGCCGCCCGCGCCTCGCCCGGGGGTACGGACTGATCACGGCAGTGTTCCTCTACACGACCGTGGCCAACGTGGTGGAACGCCCGGACGGCATCAAGATCGCGGCGGTCTTCGTGTTCTGCATCCTGGTGATTTCCTTCGCCTCGCGCGTGTGGCGCGCCTCGGAGTTGCGCATCACGGACCTCCGCGCCGATTCCGCCCTGCGTACCTCGATGACCGCTTCTCGCGGCCGCGCCGTCCAGTTGATTCCGCGCAACCCCGACCCTCAGGGCGTGGACGAGGACTACCAGCAAAAACTGTCCGTCGAGCGCCGTTCTCAAGCCCTGGTCGAGGATTCGGATGTGTGGTTCGTGGAGGTCAAACTGCGCGATCCGTCCGATTTTTCGGACAAGGTCTCCCTGGTCTCACGCACCGTGTGTTCGCACCACATCATTCACGTGGACGGCTCCTCCGTTCCCACGTGCCTCGCGGGGGTCGCCCTGTGGGTTCGCGATCAGACCGGTGTGCCACCCCACGTGTATCTCGAGTGGTCTTCGGGCTCACCCGTGCGTAATTATCTGCGGTTTTTGCTGTGGGGCCAGGGCCAGACCGCCACGGTGGTTCACGAAATCCTGCGGCGCGCCGAGCCCGACGACGCCGCTCGCCCCGTTGTCCACGTGATGTGACGTGACGCGCGTGGTTACGTTCCCCATCAGGGTTACTCGCCGGCTCCGTGCGGCGCACCACGAGTGACTACGGGTGAAACGACCGGTGGTCAGTTGGTTTCTGGTTCCGGAGCGGCCATCTCGACCGTGATTCGATGGCGCCGTGCCAGCCCCTTCTGCCGCTTGGCTCCGTAGAGGGCGAGCAGTCCGCCCACTATCACCAGGGCGCACGCGACGAGTGCCGGCGAGCGGTAGCCGAAGCCCGCAGAAATCACCGCGCCACCCAGTACGGCGCCAATGGAGTTGGCCACGTTGAAGGCCGAGTGATTCAGGGATGCGCCCAGCAAACGTGCGTCACCGGCGGCGTCGATGAGCCAGCTCTGGATGGACGGCATGACGAACGAGTTGGCCAGGCCCATGGCTAGGCCCGCCACGAAGATCCCCACGGGATTACCCACGAGAGCCCACACGGCCAGCATGACCAGTGCGAGCACCGGGAACCCGGCAATCATGGATTGTTTAGGGTAGCGATCAGCGCTGATGCCACCGGCGATATTGCCCACCGTCATGCCCACGCCCACGGTCGCCAGCAACCACGGCACCGCGCCACCGGGCAACCCGGCCAGTTCGCGGCTCATCTGGGTGAGATAGCTGAAGATCGCGAAGAACCCACCGAAACCGATTGCGGCAACACCCATGACGATCCATACCTGCCCGTACCGAAGTGCAGACAGCTCACCCCTGCGGCTCGCTCCGGCAATGGGGCGTTGGGACGGCACGGTGAGCCACAGGGCGGCCAGGGTCACCAGGAACACCACCGCCACGGCAATGTACGCCGCACGCCATCCGAGGGCCTGACCCAGCGTGGTCATGGTGGGAACGCCCACCACGTTGGCCACGGTGAGTCCGGACAGCGCCAGTGCAACGCCCTTGGCCTGATTACCGGGGCCCATCACGTCCGCAGCGACGAGCGATGCCAGACCGAAGTACGCGCCGTGGGGCAAGCCGGCCAGGAAGCGCATGACCATCAAGGCCTCGAACTCCGGTGCCACCGCGGAGGCCGCGTTGCCCCCCAAGAGAGCCACCGCCATCACCAGGAGCATGGTGGTCCGGGACGCGCGTGCCACGAGCACAGAAATCAGTGGTGCACCCACCACGACACCCAGGGCGTAGGCGCTGATCAACCAGCCGGCCTGGGCAATGCCCTGCTCGGGCGCCGTGGCGTACGTCTCGCCCAACATGTCTTGCGCCATCTGCGGTAGCAACCCCATGGAGACGAACTCCGTGCACCCGATACCGAATCCGCCCAGGGCAAGTGCGAACAGGGCGAGCCTGCGACGGGCGGGAGTCATTGGGGGCATGCGAGCAGAGCCTTTCGAAGGGTGGGTTTTAACGCGGAGTATTGAGGCGCGTCTACCAAGGTGCCGGTTTTTGTTCACGGGGTGAACTACTTGTGGTGCGATTCACTCGCACGTGTGCTTCTCCCCAGCCGGTGCACAAGAGTTATCCACAGGTGTGGAGAACATTGTGCATATCCCGAACAACATGTACTTCACGGGGGTCGCAAGCCGCGCGGTCCCGGTATCCACAGGGTTGTTCACAGTTGTGGAATTACATGTCTGTAAGTTGTTAACAGGTGTGGACAACCCCTGTGGACAAGCTTTATCAACGCCGCTTTCGTAGCCCCGGAAGCATACCCAAGGACACCAGTGCGCCCACGATCAGGCCGCCCACGTGGGCCTGCCAGGCAATCCCGCCCACCAGGAATCCGAACGCCAGGTTGATCCCGATGAGCACCACGATGGGCGTGATGCTGCGCTTGAAATGACGCATGAAAATGAACACCGCCCCGAACAATCCGAAGACACCGCCCGAGGCCCCGATCACCAGGACATTGGGTTGGCCCAGCAGCAGAACTCCCAGGGAGCCACCCAGGACGGAGAGAACAAACAGCACGACCATCCGCCACGCCCCCAGTAGTGGTTCGAGCATCCGACCGAACAGATAAAGGGTGTACATGTTCAGCAACAGGTGCACGGGTGACGGCATGGAGTGCACGAAGCCCGAGGTGAGCATGCGCCATGGCTGGGAGCTGGTCAGGACCGGCGCGTACCCCAACATGGAGGCCAGGTTGTAGGGCGTGGCTGCGTAGACCAGCCATTGGAGACCCCATACGGCCACGCACAGCCCAATGATTACCCAGGAGGCCGGCATGTCGCCCCCGCGGCGGCGTGGAACACCGCGACCACCGCGCTGCTGAGGCGACCGCGGAGAGCGAGCAGGCTCGAGCGGGTTGCCCGGACCGGGGCCAGCCTGTGGGCCCGAAATGTACTGACCGTATTGCGGGGCAGGAACGGGCCGATCCCGCCACGGGCCCTGCGGGTCATCCTGGTTCTCTCGAGGACGCTCATTCATGTCTGCTCCCGTATATCTACTGGTCATATCCACAACAAAGCCCACCCGGTCAACGGGTGGGCCTTGGCTGCGAAAAGCTTCTGGGTCAGAGCTTCTCGACGTCGATGGAGGTGATCACGGCGTCCTCCACGGGGCGGTCCTGACCGCCGGTGCGAACGTTGTTGAGCTCGTCGACGACCTTCTTGGAATCGTCATCTGCTACCTCACCGAAGATGGTGTGCTTACCCTGCAGCCACGTGGTGGGTGCGGTGGTGATGAAGAACTGGGACCCGTTGGTTCCGCGTCCGTTACGCAGACCGGCATTGGCCATGGCCAACATGTAGGGCGCGTTGAAATTCAGTTCCGGGTGGATCTCGTCGTCAAAGTTGTACCCGGGTCCACCGATTCCCTGACCCAACGGGTCACCGCCCTGGATCATGAAATCCTTGATGATGCGGTGGAACACGATGTCCTTGTAGAGGGGACCGTTCTGCTTCTCACCGGTGCGGGGATCGGCCCATTCCTGGGATCCGTCCGACAGGCCGACAAAGTTCTTCACGGTCTTGGGCGCATGGTTACCGAAGAGTTCCACCACGATGTCGCCGTGGTTGGTGTGGATGGTCGCCTTGTGTGTGGCAATAGCAGTCATGGTGCCATTGTGGCACGCTCCCCGGTGTGCGCCAGGGCGCCGGGAGTCGTTCCGCGCACAGTGAAAAGCCCGTGAATCCGCTGATTGGGCCCTTCTGGGCTACGCAACAGCCCGTATGATGATTGTGGAGCTTTTTAATGTCACTACTTCAGGAGGGACACGTTATGAGCTTGTTCAAGAGCGAAAACCAGAAGAAGGCCAAGGCAGCCCAGAAGGGTGCCGAGGGAAAGGTCGTGGACGCCGGTGCATGGCTGTCCAACGAAATCGGTCACCTGGGTACCAAGCTGCAGCACGGTGTGGAGACGGGCGCTTCCGCCCTGGCCACCGGAGTTCAGTCATCGGGCCCCTACGTCCAGGAGGGCCTGGGTAAGGCTCAGGACCTGAGCGACACCGTAAAGGCTCGCGGTGAGAAGGCCGCCGCAGCCGGTGCAGCCGCTGCCGCTCCCCTGGCCGCCAAGGCGGCAAAGAACACCGCCAAGGGCCGCGCCGCAGCTCAGGGCAAGTACGACGGCGCCGTGGCTGCTCTGGCAGCCAAGGTCGCGGATGCAGACACCTCGGACCAGTTCGACGCTCTGATCACCAAGCTCACCGGTGACAAGAAGACCGTCAAGCGCATCCAGAAGGCTGCTCGCAACTCCGCCAAGGAGTACGCCAAGAAGCAGAAGAAGGCCCAGGGTGGCAACAAGGGCCTGTTGATCCTCGGTCTCATCACCGCCGGTGCCGTGGCAGGCGTGGCCGCGTGGCGCGCTTCCCGTCCGGTCCAGGATCCCTGGAAGACCCCGGCCACCACGTCACCGCGCGTGTCCGCTTCCCCGGTCAACAACTCCACCACCGTGGCCGCAGGTCAGGGTGCCAAGGTTGATGACGTCAAGGATCCCACGTCGTCCGTGAACGACCAGGGCGCTGCGTCCCAGGCTGCTCACCGCGCATCCGACGGCGCCAAGTCCGTCGCTGAAGATGCCAAGCAGACCGTCAACGAGGTCAAGGAACAAATCAAGGGTTCCAAGCCCGAGGACAACAACAAGTGATCTGAGCCGGCCTCGCGCTGACTGAGTAGCACCGCAACGCCGCCGGGCCCCGAGAAGGGGCGCCGGCGGCGTCGTCGTTCAAGGCCGTTCTGCGGTGCGGTGCCGCTAGGAGAATACGTCCGAAACGGTGTCCCACACTTGGTAGATGCCCAGGATGCCGAACAGCACGGCGCAAATCACCAGCACCGCGTTGGTGAACATGCCGTTACGCCAATTCTTGGGCGTGCGCGAGGTGTTGAGCAGCCCCAGCAGGGTGACCGCCAGGAACGGCATGAATAATGCACCCAGCACCCCGTAGAGCAGAATCAGGAACACCGGCCGGTCCAGCAGCAGCAGAAGCATGGGCGGGAAGGTAAGCCACAGCAGGTAGAACTTGAAGTACTTGCCGCCGTTGCGGGTGTCCGGGTGGTCCTTGGGACGGTTGCGGATATTGCCCCAGTAATCGGCGAACATGAGCGAGACACCGGACCAGACGCCCACCACGGACGAGAAAGACGCGGCCCAGAACCCGATCAGGAAGATCACGCCGATCACATCGCCGTAGCGTTCGCGCAACACGGCATCCAAGTCGAGCAGGCCGCGGTCGCCGGCGCTGATGGCATAGCCGGCGGAGTAAAGGACCTCGGCGCCCACCACCAGCATGGCCAACACAAAGATGCCGGTAATGGCATATGCAACGGTATTGTCCAACTGCATGACACGCATCCACCGCGGCTGGTGCCAGCCCTTCTCACGCAGCCAATAGCCGTATGCCGCCAAGGTAATGGTGCCGCCCACGCCACCGGCCAGTGCCAGGGTGTAAACCACGCCTCCCTGCGGGATCACGGGGATTAGACCCTTGAGCATCTCCGGGATGTTGGGCAACGTGATGATCGCCAGTCCCACCATGACCAGGAACATGATGCCCACCATGGCCGCGGTGATTTTCTCCACCGCCGCATAGCGTCCCGACCACACAATGCCAAAGCCGATCAGACCCATCATGATGGCCCATGCCCACAACGGCAGGATCGGGAAGAGAGCCGCCAAGGGAAGTGCGGAAGAGGACATCGCGGTCGCGCCGTACACAAAACCCCAGATGAGGATGTACGGACCGAAGTACCAGGATGTCCAACGCCCCAGCGACCGCCAGCCCTCAAAGATGGTCCGCCCGCTGGACAACGAGTAGCGTCCCGCGCCCTCCACCAGAACGACCTTCATGACCGTGCCCACGATCACGGCCCACAACAGCGCGTACCCGTAACGAGAACCCGCGGTCAGGGTCGCAACCATGTCCGCAGCACCCACCCCCGTGGCGGCGACCACCAGGCCGGGGCCCACGATCCGCCATTTCCTGACCCGTTCCAACTGCTCACTCGGATTCACCGACGTATCCGGCAGTAAGGCTGTTTTATCGCGCATTCGGCTACTCCACTGACTTGGCAAGCATGAGAAGGGTCACATCAATTACTCGTCATCATTTCACGCGTTAACTGTTCGGGCGTTTCGGCACACAACTGTGGCAGAGAGGTTTCGAATATTTCACCCGCCGACGTCGCTCGGCCGCCTTCCCGACTGACGTCCCGATCGGTCAGCGGTTGCCTTCATCGTCTGCTGGGCTCGAACGCGCATGCGCTCCCATTCCTCGAGGCCCCTGCGGCACCTACGAGGCTCGTGGTCCGGAAATGTCCGGGAGCGCCACGTCGTGGGCAGACGCCGTCACGCGTTCAGGGTGTGTTGGGAACCCCATTCTGCGCCTGGAGTGGCGGTAAAGCCCCGCTTGTTCTGCCCAAGGGTCCTGCGGTCCCTTGGGATGAAAATCGAGGTTCTGCTGGCCCCTAATACGTTGGACAACCAAGTCATTAAATCGCGCACAAAAAAACCTCCGGGCCCCTGTCGCAATGGGAACCCGGAGGTTTTGACTGTGGAGCCTAGGAGATTCGAACTCCTGACATCCGCCTTGCAAAGGCGGCGCTCTACCAACTGAGCTAAGGCCCCGTACGTACTGGCGACCCACCGTTGGGTGAGCCACGTTCCCAGACCGTTCAGTCCACGGGATCTACAACTGAGTCCCATGCTTCGCGTTTGGCTTCCGCCTCGCGCCAAGCCTTGAAAGCCGCGACGGACAGGCCCGCGAGTGCAGCCAGTGCTGCGATTCGTGCCTTCATCGCTACCTCCACACGATTTAACTCGTGAACTCAGTGAGTGGGCGTACCAGGAATTGAACCTGGGACCTCTTCGTTATCAGCGAAGCGCTCTAACCGTCTGAGCTATACGCCCGTAGCACAGTCAACCAACAAGTTAACTTCTTGGTTGACCGAACTGAAACTTTACCGGAGGTATCCCCCGGCGCCAAATCGAGAACCGATCAGTCGTCGGTCAGCGTCACCCCGATACCGCCGATCAGAGCGGCCGCAATGTTGTACAACAAAGCGCCCAACACTGACAGCGCCGTCAGCAGGATCACGTTGACCACCGAGATGATCGTGGCGAACAGTGCCACGTTCCCCAGGGACAGGAACTCCTTGATGTCCGTGCCGCCCGCATTGCCGCCGAGCATGGACAGCATCTCGTTGATCCCGTCGAACAGGCCGGTGAGGTTCAGCACGAGCCACAGCACCAACGATGCCACGACCATGATGATGCCCAGGGCAACGGAGAGCAGGAAGGCAAGCTTGAGCACCGACCAGGTGTCGACCTTGGACACCACCAGCCGCGCGCGGCGCACCTTGGCGCGCGGTGCGGGACGAACCAGTCCCTTGGTGGACTGATTCTGTGGCTTCTTCGCAGCGGGCGAGTCCGGCTTCTTCTCCGCGGTGGTGGTGCCACCCTTGGAGGGGCTCACCGGGGAGTTCTTGGGGGGCTTGGAACCCTTCGAGGCAGAGCTTGCGCTCATGCTTCACCTCCGTTGTCGTGGTTTTCCAACGCTACTGCATCGTCTGAGGGAGCCCCGGCATCACTGCCCTGGTCCGCGGCGTCTTCTTGCGCTTCCTCGGGGACGACGTCGCCGCCCTCCTCGGCGTCGGAATCCACCTTTTTCTCGATCTCGCGTTCGGCGTTGTGAGCAACTCCGACAATGTGGTCCGAAGACCCGGGCTTGGCGAAAATCACGCCCATCGTGTCGCGCCCGCGAGCGGGAACCTCGGCCACATTGGAGCGAACCACCTTGCCGCCGGACATGACCACGAGAACCTCGTCCGCTTCGCCCACGATCAGGCCACCGACCAGGCCGCCGCGGTCATCGGCGAGCTTGGCCACCTTGATGCCCAGGCCGCCACGGCCCTGCACTCGGTATTCGCTGACCGCGGTGCGCTTGGCGTAGCCGCCCTCGGTCACCACGAACACAAAGGCGTCGTCGGTGACCACGTTGGCCGACAGCAACTTGTCACCGTCGCGGAACTTCATGCCGGTCACCCCGGAGGTCGCGCGACCCATGGGACGCAGGGCGTCGTCGTCGGCGGTGAAACGCAACGACTGGCCGAGATGCGAAATCAACATGATGTCGTCCGCGGGAGTCGCGAGCATGGCCGAGACCAGTTCGTCGTCGTCGCGCAGGTTGATAGCGATCACGCCGGCGGTGCGGTTGGTGTCGTAGTCGGACAACCGGGACTTCTTGACCAGACCGCGGCGGGTGGCCAGAGCCAGGTACGGGGCGTCCTGGTAGGTGCGCAGCTGCATGACCTGGGCAATGCGCTCGTCCGGCTGGAACTCCAAAAGGTTGGCCACGTGCTGACCCTTGGCGTCACGGCCGGCCTCGACCAGTTCGTACGCCTTGGCGCGGTACACCCGACCGAACGTGGTGAAGAACAGGATCCAGTTGTGCGTGGTGGTCACGAAGAAGTGCTCCACCACGTCACCGCCACGCAACTGTGCGCCCTTGATGCCCCGACCGCCGCGGTGCTGCGAGCGGTACTCGTCCGAGCGCGTGCGCTTGACGTACCCGTCGCGGGTGATGGTGACGACCACTTCCTCTTCGGGAATGAGGTCTTCCATGGACATGTCGCCGTCGTAACCGAACAGGATCTCGCTGCGGCGATCATCACCGTAGTGGTTGACGATCTCCGTGAGTTCCTCGGAAATGATTTCGCGCTGCCGGTCCTCGGAGGCAATGATCGCCTGGTACTCAGCGATCAAACGCTCGAGTTCGGCGTGCCGGTCCTGGATCTTCTGGCGTTCCAGGGCGGCCAAGCGGCGCAGCTGCATGTTGAGGATTGCCTGCGCCTGGGCCTCGTCGATGTCGAGCAGCTCCATGAGCCCGTTGCGGGCCTCCTCCACGGTGGGAGAACGGCGGATCAGCGCAATGACCTCGTCCAGGGCGTCAAGTGCCTTGAGAAGACCGCGCAGGATGTGTGCTTCTTCCTCGGCCTGCTTGAGGCGGTACCGGGTGCGACGCACAATGACTTCCATTTGGTGCGTGACCCAGTGATGCACAAAAGCATCCAGGGACAGGGTGCGGGGCACACCGTCCACGAGCGCCAGCATGTTGGCGGAGAAGTTCTCCTGCAGCTGCGTGTGCTTGTAGAGGTTGTTGAGCACCACCTTGGGAACGGCATCGCGCTTGAGCACGATCACCAGACGCTGACCGGTACGACCGGAGGTCTCATCGCGCATGTCCGCAATGCCCTGCACACGGCCGTCCTTGACGAGGTCGGCGATCTTCACGGCCAGGTTGTCCGGGTTCACCTGGTACGGCAGTTCGGTGACCACCAGGCACGTCCGACCGTGGATTTCCTCCACACTGACCACGGCGCGCATGGTGATGGAGCCGCGGCCGGTGCGGTAGGCGTCCTCGATGCCCTTGTGACCCAGGATCTGAGCTCCCGTGGGGAAGTCCGGGCCCTTGACGCGTTTAATGAGTTCTTCGAGCAGGGTCTCGCGGTCCACGGTGGGGTTCTGGAGGTACCACTGCACGCCGTCCGCCACTTCGCGCAGGTTGTGCGGCGGAATGTTGGTGGCCATACCCACGGCAATACCGGAGGAACCGTTGACCAGCAGGTTCGGGAAGCGCGCCGGCAGAACGGTGGGTTCCTGCTGCTTGCCGTCGTAGTTGTCCTGGAAATCCACGGTGTCCTCGTGGATGTCCCGGACCATCTCCATGGCCAGCGGAGCCATTTTGGTCTCGGTGTAACGGGGGGCCGCGGCGCCGTCGTTACCGGGCGAGCCGAAGTTACCCTGGCCGAGCGCGAGCGGGTAGCGCATGATCCAGCCCTGGATCAGTCGCACCAGGGCGTCGTAGATCGCGGAGTCACCGTGCGGGTGGTAATTACCCATCACGTCGCCGACCACGCGGGCACACTTGTTGAAGGAACGCTCGGGGCGGTAACCGCCGTCGAACATCGTGTAGATCACCCGGCGGTGCACGGGCTTCAAACCGTCGCGCACGTCCGGCAGTGCACGGCCCACGATCACGGCCATGGCGTAGTCCAGGTACGAGCGCTGCATCTCGGTCTGCAGGTCCACCTGCTCCACGTGATCGCCAGTGCTCACGACGACGTCGCCTTCGTCCGTTTCGAGCTCGATCGAGTTCTCGGGGTCGACCGGGACGTTTCCGTCCGGAGTCTCGTCACTCATTCGTTGCTATCCGTTTCTTCTCAAATCCCACGGTTCGGCATTCATGCCACATACGGAATATGCGGCGGACAACATGTTCTAGATGTCGAGGAACCGAATGTCTTTGGCGTTCTGCTGGATGAATTCGCGGCGGGATTCCACGTCCTCACCCATGAGCACGGAGAACACCTGGTCCGCCGCGGCGGCGTCGTCCATGGTGACCTGCAACAGCGTGCGGTGCTCGGGGTCCATGGTGGTCTCCCACAGCTCGGTGTAGTCCATCTCGCCCAGGCCCTTGTAACGCTGAATGCCGTTGTCCTTGGGCAGGCGACGGTTCTTGGCCAGACCCTCGGCCACGACCTCGTCACGCTCGGCGTCCGAGAACACGTAGTCGTGGGCGGCGTTGGACCACTTGATGCGGTACAGCGGCGGCTGCGCCAGGTACACGTAGCCGTGCTCAATGAGCGGGCGCATGAACCGGAACAACAGCGTGAGCAGCAAAGTGGTGATGTGCTGGCCGTCCACGTCCGCGTCGGCCATGAGCACGATCTTGTGGTAGCGGGCCTTTTCGATGTCGAAGTCATCGCCGATTCCCGCGCCGAACGCGGTGATCATGGACTGAACCTCGGCGTTGGACAGCGCACGGTCCAGGCGCGCGCGCTCCACGTTCAAGATTTTGCCGCGCAACGGCAGGATGGCCTGGCGACCGGGGTCACGGCCCTGCACGGCCGAACCACCCGCGGAGTCACCCTCCACGATGTAGATCTCGGAGAGCGTGGGGTCCTTGGACGAGCAGTCCTTGAGCTTGCCCGGCATGCCACCGGATTCCAGCAAGCCCTTGCGTCGTGTGGTTTCGCGCGCCTTACGCGCGGCCAAGCGGGCCTGGGACGCGTAGATCGCCTTGCGGATGATGTCCTTGGCCGGGGCCGGATTGCGCTCGAGCCAGTCACCGAACAAGTCGAACATCTCGCGCTGCACAAAGGTCTTGGCCTCGGAGTTGCCCAGCTTGGTCTTGGTCTGGCCCTCGAATTGGGGTTCGCCCAGTTTGATGGACACCACCGCGGTCAACCCCTCGCGAACGTCGTCGCCGGTGAGGTTCTCGTCCTTGTCGCGCAGCAGCTTGTTCTCTCGCGCGTAACGGTTGATCAGGGTGGTCAGCGCGGAGCGGAAGCCCTCTTCGTGCGTGCCACCCTCGTGGGTGTTGATGGTGTTGGCATAGGTGTGCACCGACTCCGTGAACGCGGTGGTCCACTGCATGGCCAGTTCCAACGACATCTTCTTGTCGTCGTCTTCCACTTCCAACGCAATGACATCGTCGTGGATGAGATCGGCCTTCTTGGACGAGTTCAAGAAAGTCACGTAGTCCAGCAGGCCATTGTCGTACTTGTAGACGACCTGCAGGTCACCGTTCGAGTTGGTGTGGGTCTGGCCATTCGCGGCGTTGACGGTGCCGCCGTCCTGCCCCTCGACCGGTTCCTCCGCGGAAACCTTGGTCTGGGACCCGGCGATCTCCTCACCGGACTCGTCCTGCTGTCGCTCATCCGTGAGCGTGATGCGCAGTCCCCTGTTCAGGAAGGCCATCTGCTGGAAGCGAGCGCGCAGCGTCTCGAAGTCGAAATCGACGGTCTCGAAGATCTCGGGGTCAGGGTAGAACGTCTGAGTGGTACCGGTCTCCTCGGTGGCCTCACCCTTTTCCAGCTGGCCCTGCGGGACACCGCCGTTGGCAAAGTTCATCCGCCATTCATAACCCTGCCGGCGCACCACGGTGCTGACGCGGGCGGACAGGGCGTTGACCACGGAAATACCCACGCCGTGCAGGCCACCGGAGACGGCGTAACCGCCGCCGCCGAACTTACCGCCGGCGTGCAGGATGGTCATGACCACCTCCACGGTGGGCTTGCCCTCGGTGGGGTGCATGTCCACGGGGATACCGCGACCGTTGTCGGAGACGCGCACACCGCCGTCAGCCTGGAGTGTGATCTCGATGTGATCGCAGTAGCCGGCGAGTGCCTCATCGACGGAGTTGTCGACCACCTCGTACACCAGGTGGTGCAGTCCGCGAGGTCCGGTGGAACCGATGTACATCCCCGGACGTTTCCTGACGGCCTCCAGGCCTTCCAGAACGGTGATATCACCGGCACCGTACTCGTGCTGTAGGGGATCCTCTGTAGCCACGGGGTCTCCGGTCCTCCTGCGTAATCGACGTAGATCGATTGGTCGGCCCGCATGAATACAGCCGATGAGACGGCGCGCGGCTCATCGGCTGGCGGGACAAAAAGATCTTGTACCCCAATTCTACCGGATAAAGCGCTCAACGGCCCGCAGACGCCCCGGGGGCCCAGTCCGCTGGGGGACCACATGAACCGGGGTGATTCTGAGAATTGCGGCGTTTACCGCCTCATCCGGGCCATGAAACGCGGTTATCCGTAGGTATCGCGGGGCCCGCGGCCCTGGACGGTCCACCGGCCCTTCTTCCAACTTGGCCCCACCGGCCCGTGGATCTCGAGCTTGGTCACGATGCCCTCCCCCAGCCGGTCCGCGAAGGTGCGCAGGATCTGCGATTGAATCAACCGCAATTGGGTGGCATACGCGGTGGAGTCGCAGCGCACGCGCACCACGGTGTCCTCAAAGCTCTCGGGCCACGTGTGCTCCGCATTGCGCGCCCCCACGAGCGAGGCCCAGTCCGCGAGCACGCTGCTCACGTTCACGGGCGTCTTCCAGCCACGGTGCACGATCAGTGAATCCACGATATTGCCCAGCTTGCGTGGATCTCGCGCCGACTTCCCCGGTCCGGAGTAACCACCCATCTGCCGGGCATCCACGGGCCGGTTGTAACGCTGCTTGAGTGCCGGCGATCCCGTGCCGTCCTCCATCGCCTGTCCGAAGAACTTCATGTTCTTGGCCGCGGCCGCCTTGGACAACCGCGCATCTCCGCGCTCCTGAGCCGCTCGACGCACGCGTTGCAGCGCGGAGGCGGCGGCATCGACGACGTCGTCCCGGGCCGGATCAGTCATGCTCGCCTCGATCGGGGGGCGCCTCGCCGGCCGGGGCGTCCTGTACGTCCACCCGCCCGGGGCTCACGCGCACCACGCGGTGCGGGTTCTCGCGCAGCGCCCGCGGAAGATCCTCGTCCACAGCGGCGGTCACCAATACCTGCTCGGCCCGCTGGACCAGTTGAGCCAGCTTCTGCCGACGCCGCGCATCCAGTTCGGCGAACACGTCGTCCAAGATCAGCACGGGTGCTGCGCCCTCATTGGGGTCATCGGCCACGTGCACGTACCAGGAACCCAGCCGCAGGGCCAGGGCCGTGGACCACGTCTCACCGTGGGAGGCATAGCCCTTGGCCGGGGTGTCCCCGAGTGAAATCACCATGTCATCGCGGTGCGGACCCACCAGGGTGATCCCGCGTTCCTGCTCTTGCCGTTGGACCCGATCGAAGGCCTGCAGCATCAACTCGTAGAGGTCCCCCACGGAAAAATGCTCCAGGGCCGCGGAGTCGACAGCGGGGTCCACTGACGAGCACTCGTAGCGCAGCCCCACGTGCTTCGGACCGTCCGTGAGCTGCTGATAGGCCCGATCCACTTCGGGCTCCAGCGCCTTGAGCAACTGAAGCCGCGCCCCCATGACCGCTGCACCGGCCCGCGCCAACTGCTCGTTCCACACGGCAAGGGTTGCCTGGTGGGATTGCGCGTTCTGGCGTGAGTAACGGGCGGATTTCAACAGCGCGTTGCGTTGTTTCAGGGCCCGGTCGTAATCGCTGCGGGCCGCGACCAGCACCGGCCGCATGGAGGTTGCCAGATCGTCCAGGAACTTCCGCCGGTGCCCCGGGTCTCCCTTGACCAACGTCAGATCCTCCGGAGAGAACACCACGGTGTGAAGGACACCCATGGCTTCCCGTGCGCGCACCGGAGCTGCACGGTTGATCTGTACCCTGTTGGCCCGGCCGTCGTTGAGTTCGAACTCCAGAACCGTGTGGTGGGTGGCGCGGCGGACTCGGATCCGCACGATTGCCCGTTCGGCCCCCGTCTTGATCAGCGGGGTGTCACTGGCAACGCGGTGCGATGAGAGATTGGCGGCCCAGTCGATGGCCTCGACCACGTTGGTCTTGCCCACGCCGTTGGGACCTACGAACACGGTCAGCCCGCGGACCAGGGGCAGATCGAGACTCGCGTAGGTTCTGAAATCCAGCAGGGACAGGTGGTCTACGAACACACGATCACTGGTTGGGCAACCGGACCGGCATCAGCAGGTACTTGTAATTCACGTTGTCCTCGCCATCCAGTTCCTGCTGGGCGGAGAGAACCGCGGGTTTGGGAGGTGCGGTGAAGGAGAACCGCACGTACTGGGAATCGAAGGCGTGCAAACCTTCGGACAGGTAGGTCGGGTTGAACGCCACGGTGATGTCGTCACCGTTGAGCTGGGCATCCAGGACCTCGGAAGCCTGCGCGTCCTCACCGGTGCCGGCGTCCAATGCCACCTGTCCCTGGGTGAAGGCCAGTCGCACCGGTGTGTTGCGTTCGGCGACCAAGGAGACGCGGCGAACCGCTTCCACGAGATCCGCCGTCTTGACCGCGGCGGTGATCGGGGTGTTCTCCGGGAACAACGAGCGAATCTTGGGGTACTCACCGTCGATCAGCAAGCTGGTGGTGCGGCGGCCACCGGATTCGAAACCGACCAGCTCCGCGTTGTCCGCCAGTGCCACATTGACGTCCCCGGCGGCGCCGAGTGTCTTGGCAATGTCGTTCAAGGTCTTGGCCTTGATCAGAGCCGCCGTGGAAATCGTGGGATCAGAAGGCCGCCACGTGAGTTCACGCATGGCCAACCGGTACCGGTCCGTGGCGAGCAACGTAATTTTTTCGCCGTCGATCTCCATGCGTACGCCCGTGAGGATCGGCAGGGTGTCGTCCTTGGAAGCAGCGATGTTCACCTGACCCACGGCGTGCGCGAACTCATCACCGGCAATCACACCGGACAGTTCCGGAAGTGCCGGCAACTGGGGGTAGTCATTGACGGGCATGGCCGCGAGGTTGAACTTGGAGGACTTGCACGTGAGCGTGACCTTGCCGCCGTCGACCTCGACCTGCACGGGTGCCGAGGGTAGGGAACGGCAGATGTCCGCCAGGAGGCGGCCGGAGACCAGGGTGGTGCCTTCTTCCTGGACATCAGCGCTGATGGTCAGGCGAGCGGAGATTTCGTAGTCAAAGCTTGCGATCGATAGTGAACCGCTGTCGGCTTTGATCAGGAGACCGGAGAGAACGGGGACCGGCGGGCGTGGTGACAAGGATCGTGCCGTCCATGTGACTGCTTCAGCCAGTACGTCGCGCTCGACGGAGAACTTCACGGCAATGCCCCTTTGGTCTAAAAATATGTAACTCGCCGTGTGCATCGTATCCGCCTTGAGCGGCGACTTTCGAGCCCACACGAGCCGAGTGGAGTGCGCAAACTTGTAATTACAGGTTCTCGTCCGGGCTTGGGACGAGGCGTGGGCACAAGATTTTTGTTATTCGGTGGATTTCTCTTTAAGGGTAAGAGTGTTAATAACCCATGTGGAAACTGTGGATAACTGCCTGCTTCCCGCTGTTTGAACGGCTCGAGCCTGTTGACGTCCTGTGCTTAACTTCGGGCCCGTCTGTGGTCGCTCAGTGCGTAACTTCCGCGCTATGTCGCGGAATCCACAGGGTCGTCCCCCGCACCGGGATGCTTATCCACCGAAGCTCGAACGTTGTCCACAAAGTTTTCCACATCGGGTGATTCCCGGTTGTGCACAATCCGTCCACACGGCCACCGTAACCTGTGTATGGAGCGGCGTCGTGGCTGGTCCCGAGGGCTGGGAACCTGTGGACGAATCACAAAAAAGTAGGGTCCCGGCCGACTGGCCGGGACCCTCAAGACGTGGTGAGCCGCGGGCTCAGCCCTCGCGGGACTGCTGCTTGATGCGGTTGGTCAACTCCGTGACCTGATCGAAAATCTGACGCCGCTCGGCCATCAGGGTGCGAATCTTGCGGTCCGCGTGCATCACGGTGGTGTGGTCACGCCCGCCCAACTCCTGACCGATCTTGGGCAGAGACATGTCCGTGAGCTCACGCAACAAATACATGGCGATCTGCCGCGCGGTCACGAGCGTGCGGGTGCGGGACTTGGACTTGAGCTCGTCCAAGGTGATGTTGAAGAACGCCGCGGTCTGGCCGAGGATCGACGCCGCCGTGATTTCCTGCCCGCCGTCCTCGGTGATCAAGTCCTTGAGCACCAGCTCGGCCAGCGGCAGATCCACCGCCTGCTTGTTCAGTGAGGCGAATGCCGTGACACGGATCAGTGCACCCTCGAGCTCACGAATGTTGGTGGAGATATGGGATGCGATGTACTCCATTACGTCATCCGGGGCGTCCATGCCCTCGCTGATGGCCTTCTTCCGCAGAATCGCGATGCGGGTTTCCAATTCAGGCGGCTGCACGTCCGTGATCAAACCCCACTCGAAGCGGGATCGCATGCGCTCGGCAAAACCGGTCAACTGCTTGGGTGGCATGTCCGAGGTGATCACGATCTGCTTCTCGTGATTGTGCAGCGCGTTGAACGTGTGGAAGAACTCTTCCTGCGTGTGTTCCTTGCCGGCCAAGAACTGGATGTCGTCGATGAGCAGCATGTCCACGTTGCGGTAGATGCCCTTGAAGGAGGAACCTTCGTCATCGCGGATCGAGTTGATGAAATCGTTGGTGAACTCCTCGGAGTTCACATAACGCACGCGCAGTTTGGGGTAAAGCCGCTTGGCGTAGTGGCCGATGGCGTGCAGCAAGTGGGTTTTGCCCAGCCCGGAATCGCCGTATATGAACAGCGGGTTATATGCCTTGGCGGGGGTTTCGGCCACAGCGAAGGCTGCGGCGTGGGCAAAGCGGTTGGACTGACCGATCACGAATGAATCAAACACGTACTTGGGGTTCAACCGTGCGGAGCTGTCCCACTCGGCGTCCGAGGGGCTGGTGTCCGTGCCGTTCGTGGTGCTCAGCGGTTCGCGCGGGTGAGCCGGCGGCACCGCCTGCGGATCTCTGCGAGGGGGTAGGTCTCCGTAAACGCGGGTGGTGGATTCCGCGGCCATGGTATCGGTCAGACCACTGGGCATCGGACGCGGATGGTCGGTACGCGGAACATCCACGCCGTGATGGGTCGGTGTCTGCGGGGCGCTGCGATTGCGTTCGGCTTCGAGTTCCTCAATCGAGGGGCCTTGTGAGTCCACGGCCGGAGCCTCGTTCTGCGGCGGGGTCAGACCGAGTTCTGTGTCCACCACGAACGCGACCAGAGTTTCCGGCCCGAATACCCGACCCACGGCCTCGTCCAGCACGGCGGCCATGCTGCGGTGTTGGAAGTACTCCCGCGTGCGCTCATTGGGCACGGCCACCAACAAAGTGGTGCCCATGAGCCCCTGGGGTTCGGACAAGGAAATGAAGCCCCGGGACCGTCCGGTCACGCTAGGGTGCTCCTTCATGTACCGGACGCATTCGGCCCACTGTTGGAGCAGGGGCTGATTGTCCTGGTGCATGAATTTCTCCTGACGGTAGCGGCGGGTTCTGGCTAGTTTTCCACAGAGTTGTACACAGCAGTGGATAAACCAGAGTGGGGGAACCCGTAACGGACAGCCTAGAACATGCGTCGTGGCACTTCATAGCCCCATTGGGCGGATGTGGAGAACTACAACCTTGTAGTTCGCACCTGGGGATAAACTCTTCCTCGGCGGGTCACGGAAGCCGTTGTCCACATGGTCCACAGGCTGTGGATGCACAACTGTGGAGAAGCCGCCGGGGAGCCCCGAATTTGCAGGGCTATTTCAAAGTCGGTGAGTGTGGTGTGGATTTTCGCGCGGGCTTGTGGGGTCCCGGCGTGGCTGCTGGTCATC